>NZ_JAXKVW010000001.1:0-300000 GCF_036172515.1 Flexistipes sp. | reverse complement strand
CTGTATACCTTGTTTTATATCTTTTAACCGAAATAACTAACTACCGGATATTGGTCTATGAAACAAAACATTTATAACGTTACTTTTATAGTTGTATGCTTTCTTGCCCTTTATTTGCTTGAAAACTCACTTCAGGCCTTCCCTCTCAGATTGGGCATAGCTCTTCTTGTGTCATTTATAGCCGGAGAGATCCTTTCAAAAGCCGGGCTTCCCAGGATTTCCACCTATCTCATTATCGGTATAATTACCGGACCATACGCAGTCAGCTTTTTCAGTCTCAAAGAGGTGGCGGATTTGCGTATTATCGACTCGATTGCACTGAGTACAATAGCCTTTGTGGCAGGAAGCGATATCGACTTTAGAAAGGGGGGCATCAAATTTTCCAAAATACTCTCTTTTTCCCTGATGCAGTTCGTTATAGGATTTTTAGCAGCTTTGTTAATTTTTTATATTATGGGTAAATTCTTTCATTTCAGCCTGTTCACCAACATTTCCTTTATCCTGTTTCTGGCACTGATATTAAATGCCGTTTCCCCTGCAACCACTGTTGCTGTGATTAAGGAAACCGGCTCCAAAGGGAAGCTGACAGACTATGTTCTTTCAACAGCAATCCTAAAGGATTTCACCATTATCGTATGCTTTTCCATACTCCTCTCTTTGCTGGGCAGTCAGGGGGAAGAGGCCTCCATAACAAAGGTATTAACCGAAGAATTTATTTCGGCAGCCTCAGGTATTGCTGCAGGCTTTGCGGTCTTTGTGTATATGAGATTTGTCAAAATAAACCTCGGTGTATTTCTTTTCCTTACAATAATAATTATCACATGGATATGCCGGGAAATGCACCTCAGCAACCTCATGGTTTTTATTACTGCAGGTATTTTCCTCAACAATTTTACACGCTTCGGTTCCATTGTGACTGAATCCATCGATAAAAATTTCAATATTATACTGCTTATATTTTTCTTTTCAGCCGGTATGGTAATTGACTTAAGAGCACTGATGAGCATGTTCGGGCTGGCCGTTTTCATAGTTATTTTGAGAATTGTCATATTGTATGTATCGTGTTATATAAGCGGGAGCTTTATAAAGGAAGACTTTAAAATAAAACAACTGTCCTTTATGGGATTTCTCGGTCAGGCTGGAGTAAGTATAGGTTTTGCCAAAATCATTGCTTCAATATTTCCTTTTGGGGATATCTTTCAGACCCTGATTTTAGCAGTAGTGGGAATAAATCAGATAATGGGGCCTGTTCTTTTCAGGTTTTCATTGCAAAAAGCAGGTGAAATAAAATAAGGAGGCAAAAATGATAAAAAGGGTACAGGATATCGACTCCGAAGAGATGAAAAATCCGCATAACGGCAGGGGCAGCGCTCTGAGATTTGCCTACAGGGAAGCGGCAGAGCTGAACGGTAAAATAAAGGATTTTTTCATAGTTGATCTTCAGCCCGATTCTCAAATAGGCAGACATAAACATGAAAACAATGCCGAAATTTATTTGATGCTGGACGGTGTTGCCGTTATTAATGACAACGGCACGGAAGAACTTCTGAATCCAGGCGATATGCTTATTACCAGAAGAGGAGAAGAACATTCCATAGAAAACAAATCTGCAGCAGGCCTAACTTTCCTTGCAATTATAGTGGAATAGTGGTAAAGGGAAGGTTTTGAAAAATATAACGGAGGTTATGATGGAAAAAACATTTGCAATAATCAAGCCGGACGCCGTGTCCAAAGGTTACACAGGAGAAATAATCAGCAGAATTGAAAAAAAGGGCTTTAAAATCAGTGCAATGAAAAAGATTAAAATGGATAAAAAAACAGCCGAATCCTTTTATGCTGTTCACAAAGAAAAACCTTTTTTTGAAGCACTTACAACATTTATGAGCAGCGGGCCTGCAGTTGTTATGATATTGGAAAAAGACAATGCCATTGCTGAATGGAGAGAACTTATGGGAGCAACAAACCCGGAAGACGCGGAAGAAAACACATTGAGAAAAGATTTTGGCAAAAACATCGACAACAATGCCGTTCACGGTTCAGATGCACCTGAAACCGCTGACATAGAGACACGGTTTTTCTTTGCAGATATCGAGTGTGTATAATTTACTGAGGATATAAAATGAAATACAAAAGCACCCGCGGAGGTGTAGAAGGAATTTCATTTAAAGATGCTGTTATGATGGGGCTCGCTGAAGACGGCGGTCTCCTTGTTCCTGAAAATTTACCTGCAGCTGACATCGGGTATCTGCACAGTTGTGCATGTAAGAGTTACGAGAGCCTCGCTTTTGAAATATTCAAACTCTTTGCTGACGATATAGAAGAGAAAACTCTCTGGGAAATCGTTAAAGAAAGCTATACCAATTTTGATTCCGGAGAAATTGTACCGGTGGTTCACAAAGACGGGATATATGTGGCGGAACTTTTTCACGGCCCCACATATGCTTTCAAAGATATTGCTCTGCAGTTTCTGGGAAATCTTTTTGAGCATATCTTAAAAGAGCGCAGCGAAAAAATGAATATCCTGGGTGCCACAAGCGGAGATACGGGCAGTGCTGCGATTTACGGAGTTAAAGGCAAAGACAATATAAATATTTTTATTCTTCATCCCAGCGGAAAAGTTAGTCCTGTGCAGGAACTTCAGATGACCACAGTAAAAAGTGAAAACGTTTTTAACATCGCTGTAAAGGGCTCTTTTGATGACTGCCAGGCTATTGTAAAAAATCTTTTTTCCGACCTTGAGTTTAAATCCAAATACAATCTGGGTGCCGTTAATTCAATTAACTGGGCGCGTATACTGGCTCAAATAGTCTACTACTTTTATATATATTTTCGCATTTGTGATGAAAAACCAAACGGTGGCAATAATTTACGTTTCGCTGTCCCCACAGGTAATTTTGGAAATATTCTTGCAGGTTTTTACGCCCGCCGGATGGGTCTTCCAATCGATAAGCTGGTACTGGCAACAAATGAAAACAACATACTTCACAGGATGATCAGTCACGGCGATTACAGCGTCAAAGATGTTGTACAGACGTACAGCCCGTCTATGGATATACAACTTTCCAGTAATCTTGAAAGGTATTTATATTACCTTTACAAAGAAGACTCCGAAACCCTGAATAAAAAAATGAAAGAACTGAATGATGAAAGAAGAATACATTTTACAGAAGAAGAGGTTAATAAAATCCGCAACGTTTTCCTGTCCCAGGAGTCTTCCAACGAAGAAACCCTAAGCACCATTAGAAATTTCTATAATAGCACACAATATATACTTGATCCTCATACAGCGTGCGGAGTAAAAGCTGCCGAGAATTTTATGGCCATAGATAACTGTATTTACGTCTGTCTTGCTACTGCTCATCCGGCAAAGTTTCCCGAAGCCGTTTACAAAGCAATAGGTAAATACCCCGAACGACCAGAAGGCATCTGTAAGCTCAACGACCTTGAAAAACAATCATATGTTCTTAATAATAACACTGATGAAGTAAAATATTTTATTAAAAACATTCTGGAGGAAGGCGATAAAAACGCCGGTTGATAAATTCGATTTTCATCTGCCCGAAAAAAACATTGCACAGTATCCTTCGGACAAGAGGGATGAATCCCGCCTTCTGATTTATGAGAGAAAAAGCGGGGGAATAAGAGACCGTATTTTTAAAGATATTTTATCCGAAATAACCGAAAACGATTTTCTGGTTATCAATAATACAAAAGTACTGAAGGCAAGGCTGCTGGGAAGAAAAAAAACAGGCGGTAAAACTGAGATTCTTGTACTAAATGTTATATCGCCCACAGAGTGTGAAGGGATTACCAAAGGGAATATTAAAACAGGTGATATAATCTTTCTGGGTGACTTCACTGCTGAAGTCCTTGATACAGACACATCCGGCAGAAGCCGAATCCTTTTTTCCGACAATATATACCGGATAATGAAATGTAAAGGTCATGTGCCTCTTCCTCCCTATGTTAAAAGGGAGGACGAAAAAATGGATGAAAAGAGGTACCAGACAGTATACTCCTCCAACCCGGGCTCTGTTGCTGCACCAACCGCCGGTCTGCATTTCACAACTGATCTGTTGCAGAAAATAAAACAGAAAGGTGTTGAGGTTCTTGAGATAACACTCAACGTGGGGATCGGGACTTTCAGACCGATTAAGACACAAAATATTGAAGATCATCAGATGCATGAAGAGTATTTCCACATCCCGGAAAATACTTATAAAAGAATCAACTATTTAAAGAACGAAGGTAAAAATCTCATTGCAGTGGGGACTACAACATTAAGGGCTTTGGAGTCCGCTTCAAAAAACGGACAGCTGGTAAAACATGGCGAACTTAGCACGAACATTTTTATTAAACCCGGATATTCGTTTAATATCGTAGACAGAATGATAACAAATTTTCATCTTCCTAAATCCACCTTGTTTATACTAATGTGCGCTTTGTGCGGTTTGGATGAGATGAAGACCGTTTACAAACATGCCGTCAATGAAAATTACAGATTTTTCAGTTACGGCGATGCAATGTTTATAAAATAATAAAAACAGGAGTAATTTTTTGTTTGATTTTACAATAGAAGCTGAAGATAGCTCCTGTAAAGCCCGGGCTGCAAAAATAAAGACACACTCAGGCACAATTGAAACCCCTGTTTTTATGCCGGTGGGAACTGTAGGCTCTGTAAAGACACTGACTCCTGATGAACTTAAGGACTGCGGTGCTGAAATTATTTTAGGAAATACATATCACCTCTATCTCCGTCCAGGAACAGACGTACTGGAGCATTTCAACGGTATTCACAATTTTATATCATGGGATAGGAATATCCTGACAGACAGCGGCGGTTTTCAGGTTTTCAGTCTTTCGGAGTTGAGAGACATCTCTGAGGAAGGGGTCTATTTTAAATCACACCTGGACGGCAGTAAATTTTTTATGTCACCTGAAAAATCTATGGAAATTCAGAAAAGCATAGGCTCTGACATTGTTATGGCTTTTGATGAATGCGTGAACAATAATCTGGAAAGAAGTTATTTTGAAAAATCTGTTGACCTAACAACAAAATGGGCGGAAAGATGCAAAAAGGTGCCGCTGCAATCACATCAGAACCTTTTCGGTATTATACAGGGGGGCACATACAGGGATTTACGCAAAAAAAGTGCGGAAAATATTGTAAATATAGGTTTTAAAGGATACGCAATAGGCGGATTGAGTGTAGGTGAGGCCACAGATAATATGTATGAGATCACTGATTACACTACAGATTTTATGCCCGAAAACGCACCAAGATACCTGATGGGTGTTGGCACACCGGAAGATATTTTAAACGGTATTGAATTTGGGATTGACATGTTCGACTGCGTGATGCCCACAAGAAACGCCAGAAACGGAATGCTGTTCACAAGCAGTGGTAAATTACATATAAAACGCGCCCAGTGGATATACTCTGATGAACCGCTGGATAACGAATGCAGCTGCTACACATGCAGAAATTTTTCAAAAGGTTATCTCAGGCATCTGTACAAGGCAGGGGAAATCCTTGCTTTGCGCCTGAATACTATCCATAATATAAATTTTTATCTTTCTCTTGTAAAAGGTGCAAGAAATGCTATAAAAAGAGGGTGTTTCGCTAAATTTAAGTCAGAAATGATAAATAAAATGAAAACAGGAGGAGACAATGTTTGAATCAATAGCTTATGCCGCAGGGCAGCCTGCAGGAGGTAATCCTATAGGAGCCTTTTTACCTTTGATACTGATTTTTGTTATCTTTTATTTTTTACTGATCAGACCTCAGCAGAAAAGGCAGAAAAAGCACCAGGAAATGATTGCAGCCCTGCAGGCCGGGGATGAAATTGTAACTTCAGGCGGAATATACGGAAAAATCGACAAGGTGCTTGATGACAAGACCTTCCTCGTGGAAATTGCCAACGGAGTAAAAATAACCCTATCCAGAACCGCCGTTGCAACAAAAGCAGATCAGGACAACGGGGGCAAGGAGGAGAAGTAAATATGAAATACAAGGCTCGCTGGGCGACGATAATTATAGTTCTCGCAATTGCACTTTTTTACACTTTTCCTCTGAGCCGGATTAACCTCGGACTTGATTTGCAGGGGGGAATGCACCTGCTTCTCGGTGTGGAAACCAACGCAGCCGTTGAAGCAAAACTTGACACGCTTACAAATCAGCTCCGTAAAGAGCTGCGCTCTAAAAATATAAAGTATACCTACATCCAGCAGGGTGCTGACAATAAAATTAATATAGCACTTGAAAACGCCAAATCTGTTGATGATGTGAGGCAGGTACTCCAACAAAGTTATCCGATATTACAGGAAGTAGGGCTCGGCGAAGAGAAAAAGATTATAAGTGTTGGTTTAAAACCAAAAGAAGTGGCGCAGATAAAAGATTATGCCGTGGAACAGGCCGCCCAGGTTATTAGAAACAGGGTGGACGAGTTGGGAGTCAGTGAACCTCTGATACAAAGACAGGGGGAAAAAAATATAATTGTGCAGCTTCCGGGCATTACAAATCCTGACAGAGCCATCGATTTAATCGGAAAAACTGCTCAACTAAAATTTCATCTGGTGGATGAAGATGTTTCTCAGGAAGATATCAGACAGGGCAACATACCTTTCGGAGACATGGTTCTTTATCAGAAGGTTCAGAATGATGCAGGTAAGGTTGTGGAAAAAATACCCTACGTTGTAAAAAAAGATGCTATGCTCACTGGTGAATATCTTGTTGATGCTGAAGTAAGGATATCAAACCAGTTTAACCAGCCGTATGTTTGGATAAAATTTGATTCCGCAGGCAGTAAACTTTTTGATCAAATCACGGCACAAAATATAGGAGAACGATTTGCAATTGTTCTTGATAAAAACGTTTATTCGGCTCCGGTGATAAGAGAGCGTATTCCGGGAGGAGAAGCTCAGATTTCAGGTGATTTTACCATGGAAGAAGCCACCGATTTGGCTATTGTTCTCAGAGCAGGAAGCCTGCCGGCTCCGGTTAATATTCTTGAAAACAGAACAGTGGGGCCTTCTCTTGGTAAAATCTCAATTAACAAAGGGTTTAAATCGGCTCTAATAGGCATCATACTTGTTGCTGTTTTTGTTCTGTTTTATTACAGACTTTCCGGTCTTGTGGCCGATGCGGCACTGTTGATAAATTTTATTCTGATTTTGGGATTTATGAACTTTCTCGGTGCCACTCTGACACTGCCGGGTATTGCGGGTCTGATACTTATTGTTGGTATGTCGGTGGATGCTAACGTGCTGATATTTGAAAGGGTAAGGGAAGAGCTGCGTTTTGGAAGAACCCCTCTAAATGCCCTTGAAGCGGGTTATGAAAAAGCCATGTCCACAATCATGGACGCCAATATAACAACCTTTATTGCGGCAATAGTACTGTTTCAATTCGGGACAGGCCCCATTAAAGGTTTTGCCGTTACACTTTCCATTGGTATTCTGGCGTCACTTTTCACTGCAATTTTTGTTACACGAACAGTTTTTCTCACTGTTTACGCCGGCAAATCCAATAAAAGCATCAGTATATAGAGGAGTGGTAAATGTTTGAAGTAATTAAGCATAACACAAAAATAGATTTTTTATCCTTTTCAAAGAAATTCCTGCTGATATCTGCAGTTGTCGTAATAGCAAGTCTTGGAATAATTTTTGTAAAAGGATTTAATTACGGTATAGACTTCGCCGGAGGGACACTGGTGCAGGCAAGGTTTGACAATGCACCGGATCTCACAAAAATAAGAACTTCAATGGAGAAACTGGATATAGGTGAAGTAGTTATTCAGAACTTCGGCAATGAAAAAGAAGTTTTGATCAGGGTTGAAAAAACCAGCAAAGATCTTCAGAAGGTTTCGGATAGTATCCAAAATTCACTTACCCAGACATTTGAAAAAGGAAGTTTCAAAATAGTCCGGGTTGAGCAGGTTGGACCGCAGGTGGGAGCACAGCTTAAAAATAAAGCAACCATGGCTGTTTTATACGCTCTTATTGGAATTCTTATCTACATTTCACTCAGATTTGAGTTCACATATTCCCTGGCCGCCGTTATAGCACTTTTTCACGATGTGCTCATTACTCTCGGTATATTCAGCCTGGCTGGCATGGAGATAAACCTGCCTATAATTGCCGCTGTATTAACTATTGTGGGGTATTCCCTTAACGACACAATTGTTGTTTTTGACAGAATCAGGGAAACTATAAAAGCCTCCGGCGGGAAAAAGGTCTCCTTAAAAGAACTTATGAACAAAAGTATTAACCAGACACTGAGCAGAACATTGTTGACTTCATTTACAACCCTTCTGGCCGTCCTGTCCCTTTATCTTTTCGGAGGAGAGGTTATTCACGGATTTGCATTTGCACTGCTCATAGGCATTATAATAGGAACTTATTCATCTATAGGTGTTGCCAGCTCTCTGGTTTTCTTCTATAAAGAATATAAAGGCCAAAATAAAGAAACCGGGTAAATTACCCGGTTTCTTTTAATATTTTCATTAACCTGGTTTTTATTCTGCTGATCTCCGAATCACTTGTTACCTTGTTTTTATTTTTGTCTATAATGTAAAAGGAATCCACAACTCTGTCCACATCCGTTGAAATCTTGGCTTTTACCACGTTAATATGCATCTTTTCAAAAACGGTAAGCAAATTATACAGCAACCCCACTTTATCCTCCGTATAAACGTCCACAACTGTATAAAGGGTTGATATATCATTGTCGAAAACAATCTTATCAGCCTGCTTTGTTACACTCTTTTTACCGCCTGAAAGAAAACTCTCTGTTTTCTCCTCAAGCAGCTTTTCTATCTCCAGCTCATGGTTAATGACCTTTTTAATCGTTTCCTGAATTTTACTGGATTTTTCATCAATGATTCCGGTGTGCTCTTTGATATTTGAAACCTGAATGGTATCGATAGCTATATTATTGTCAAAGGTATAAATCTGGGCTCCCAGAATATTCATATCATACAGGGAAAATACACCGGCAAGCTTTCTTAGCAGACCGATAAAATCATATGTGCATACAGTAAACTCCACACACTTCAAGTCGTCCCTTTTTTCAGATACCACCAAAACATTATTAACCGTACTGAGCTGTAAAATCATGCCAAGATGCCGGTAAATATGTTTCAATTTATTGGAATAAACATATTCATCATCCATGGAATTCAGGGCATAATTGACAAAATCTCTGTTTTCATAACGCTCGGAGATTTTTCTCTTCTTCCTGGCAACAACTGCATCAAATTCTGCCGTGAGACTCTCTGCTGAAAGAGCTTTAATGGATTTTTCATACAATTCGGTTAGAAGCATGTTTTTCCATTCGCTAAAAACCTGCCCGCCCACTGCATTCATATCGGCGTAAGTAAGCAGATACAGCAGTTTTATATCCTCTTCATCATCAAAATAGCTGATAAAATGATTTATGACTTCAATATCATGAAGGTCTCTGCGCTGAGAAATATGACTCATCAGCAAATGATGTCTTACCAAGGAGGATACAACATCCGATTCATCCATATTCAGGCCGAGTCTTTTGCAAATACCAACAGCCATTTTGGCTCCAAGCTCCGAATGGTTTTTACCCTGCCCCTTACCGATATCGTGCAATAGGATGACAAGAGCAAGCAGATCCCTCCTTTCCAGAGATTTAAAGACTTCCTGGTAAACATGATACCTGAACGGCAGAGTACTTGCCAGATCATCAATATGCCTTAAAGCGATAACTGTATGCTCATCGACTGTATAATAATGATACATATCAAACTGCGCTTTGCACACAATGTGTTTAAATTCCGGAATAAACTGAAAAAACACGCCTGTTTTTATCAGTTTATTAACGGTTTTGGCTGACTTGGGAAAATTACTTATAATATACAGGAAATACCTCCCGTATTTTTTCACATATGCTTCATCAATCAAATACAGATTTTCGCGAATTAGATGCATGGCGGCATCGGACAATCTCAATCCTTTTTCCGTGGCAATTTTAAAAATTTTGAGCAGCTTTAAAGGATCTTTTTTAAATATTTCGGAACTGTCAACACTCAGATATCTGTTATACTTATAAAATCCGTACCCAAGAGAGACCGGTTTGGTAACGGCATTCGGATGTTTAGGGGTAATTTTTGATATTGTTGATTCCAAAATGGTTTCAGATATATCGGCAATCGTACGTGCTGCAATATAATAATCTTTGAGAAACTGCTCCACTGCCAGTACATTTGCACTGTCACTGTATCCCAGTTCACTTGCCACGGCCTTTTGGGATTCAAGGTTCAAAACATCATATTTCCGTCCGTGGAAATAGTGAAGCTCACACCTCACCCTGAAAAGAAAGTCGGCACATTTTCTCAGTTTTTCATAATCTTTGACCGATATTATCCGTTGTTTTATGAGATAGTCCAAATCTGAGGAACCGTATAACGTTTTTGTAATCCAGTATATTGTATTCAAATCTCTAATCCCGCCGCCGCCTTCTTTAATATTGGGCTCAAGTCTGTAGATGGAATCTCTGTATTTTTTTGAGCGGCGCCTTACTTCAGAGATTTTCAGAATCAAAAATTCTTTTTTTCCCCGGCCGATAACCTTCAATTTCAGTATATTTTTAAAGTCTTCGTAAAGGTTATTATCCCCCATGACAAGCCTGTTATCCATAAAGGAAGTTTTTACTATCTCATCGTCCAGCGCTGACTGCTGTATTTCATTTAATTCTTTAATCTGTATCCCCGGCAGCAGTTTGAGGTCCCACATTGATGTGGCAAATGTCTGCAGAAATTCCTCCTGCGATGGTGTTAATTCCCCTTTATGGAGAATTAAGAGATCTATATCCGAATATGGGGCCATCTCACAACGTGCATAACCGCCCAGAGCAACAATGCATACATTTTGGCTGGGAGCTCCGGAATAATCGGCAATTTCCCTGACAATCCTGTCAGCTATAACAGTAAGACTGTTTAAAAGTTCGAACGAGCTGGTGTAGTTATGCCTGCTTTTCCTGATTTTATTCCATTCGTCCCAATATTCCTTCTTCAGCTGATTTATCGTCTTAGTCTTCATATTTCTCCTAAATGAACTCAATTACCTTCTTTATCTTTTTATTCCAAATTTTTCAATAAAGGAATGAACTGTTACGGTTTAGTTTCCTTTTAAAAAAACCTTCACTTTTTTATACATTAATATATATTGCGGTGTAAAAGAAAAAAGCGCCTTTTAAAGGCGCTCTTTCCATTCTTTATGTGGAACCTACAGGGGATAATAGATAAGATAGTCAATGAATACAAAAGTTCAATACGATAAAATGACAAAAAGAATTTTCTTTTATACATTCGGATGTAAAGTAAATCAAGTAGAAATAGACAACCTGAAGGAAGAAGCTTTAAATTCAGGGTATACCGTATCAGAGGATCTAAAACACACCGATATAGTTGTTATCAACTCATGCACCGTAACCGATAAAGCAGATAAAAAATTCCACAGCTTAATTCGTAAAATTAAGAAGAATCAACCTGATGTTACCATTGTCACCACCGGCTGCCTGCCGGAGATTGAAAACAATCTCGAAGATTCAGACATAATAGTTCCCAATAAACATAAGGAAGATCTTTTTCAATATATCGGTAACGAAGGCAGTGGGGAAAATGCTAAAAACACGATAATTAAAAATAAAGGTACAGCAGGCTCAGCCGGCAAAACCAGAGCATTTATAAAAATACAGGATGGGTGTGACTCTTATTGTTCATACTGTATAATCCCTTTTGCCAGAGGAAACTTAAAAAGCAGAGATCCTAAGAGTATAAAAGCCGAATTCGAAGAAAAACTAAAAGAGGGCTACAGAGAAGTAGTGCTTGTGGGAATTCACATAGGCAATTACGGAAAAGATGCACATGTCAGTTTTTCTGAACTGGTTGAAGAGCTGGTTCAGCTGCAGGGAGACTTTCGTATCCGGCTATCATCAATCGAGGTGACTGAAATTGACGATAAACTCATAAATCTTTTTGAAAAATATCCGCGCAAAATTTGCCGCCATCTTCACATACCAATACAATCCGCAACAGATAAAATTTTATATCTTATGAACAGAAAGTATACCGTTAGCGAATTTAGCCAGACTATTAAAAAAATACGCAGCAGACTGCAAGATGTAAATATCGGAACCGATGTGATAGTGGGCTTTCCTTCCGAAACGAAAGAAGATTTTGATAACACTGTTTATAATCTTTATCACATGAATTTCGGCTATATCCATGTTTTCCCTTATTCAGAAAGAAAAGGAACAAAGGCCGCCGGGATGAAAGATGTAGTACCCCCAAAAATAAGAAAAGAAAGAGCAAAATTTTTAAGAGATGTAAGTGAAGATTTGAAATTTTCATATTCAAAAAAATATTTTGGCAAAAAAGTACGTGTACTTGTTGAATCTGACGGGAAAGGTTTGACAGACAGTTATTTGACAGTTAATTTGTTGAATTATGCTGAAAAAAATACGTTTGTTCATGCGCATATTATCGGCATTAATATAGACGGATCTTTAATGGGGAAGGTAATTGATGACCAATAAAATAGTTGTTGTGGGCGGAGTTGCTGCCGGGGCAACAGCAGCGGCAAAAGCCAGGCGTACCGATGAAAATGCTGAAATTACATTAATTGAGAAGGGAGAATATATCTCCTACGCCAACTGCGGTCTCCCTTATCATCTCGGAGGTTTAATTCCCCAAAGAGATAAACTACTTTTACATACACCGGAATCTTTCGGACAGCGTTTTAATGTAAAGGTTTTGGTAAATACCGAAGCTGTTCAAATAGACACCACCAGAAAGCAAATAAAAACCCTTTCTCATGGAAAGCCGGACTATATAGATTACGACAGGCTGATTCTGGCAAACGGCGCTGAACCAGTAATCCCTCCGGTAAAAGGTTTGAATGAATCGGATTTTTTTATGCTCCGTACAGTTACACAAATGGATAATATAATTGAAAATATTAAAGCATATAATCCCAACAAGGCAGTCATAATAGGCGGCGGTTATATCGGAGTGGAAACAGCCGAAGCACTAAAAAACTGTAACCTTGATGTAACTGTCATCGAAGCCCTCCCTCATATTCTGCCCGGCTTTGAACCTGAAACTGCCTTAAAAATATCTGAAACAATGAAAACTTCAGGCATTAACATTGTCTCAGGAAGAAAGGCAACTGAGTGTATTAAAAATGACAATAAGCAGCTAATAAAGCTGGATGACGGCACAAAGATTGAAACAGATCTTTTGATCGTCTCCACAGGTGTAAAGCCCGACACCAAGCTTGCAGCGACCGCAGGGATAGAAATCGGATCACTGGGTGGTATAATAGTCAACGAAAAAATGGAAACATCAATACAGGATATTTATGCTGCCGGTGATGTGGTGGAAAAGAAAAATATCATTACGGGTAAAAACTGCCTTCTTCCTCTGGCAGTACCGGCAAACAAAGAGGGCAGGACAGCCGGATGCAATGCGGCCGGCGGAGATCTGAAATTTAGCGGTGTTATCGGTACAAGTGTCGTAAGTTTCGAAAATGCATGTGTGGCCAGAACAGGCTTGACTTATGAAGGGGCAAAACAGCACGGCTTCAACCCTGATTATATTTATGTTGAAAACAGTGATCACGCCGAATATTACCCGAACCCAAAATTTATTTTTCTAAAACTTATTTTTGACAAAGATTCCGGTAAAATTTTAGGGGCATCTGCTTCAGGAACTGAAGGTGTAACAAGGCGAATAGACATAATCTCAACGGCGATTTATGCCGGTCTTAAAGTGACTGATCTGGAACAGCTTGAGTTCTGTTACTCTCCCCCCCACGGAGCAGCAAAAGATATAATAAACTTATCCGGCTATGTCGCTTCAAATGAAGTAAGAGGAACCGGATACGGTATATCACCGCAAAAATTTTTGGCAACTTACAAAAATAAAGAAGACATTACTGAAATACTTGATGTGAGAACTCCTGCAGAATACAGGCAGTATCACCATGAGAAAGCTGAGAACATCCCTCTTAAAAATTTGAGGGAGGGTTTGAAAAATCTGGACAAAACAAAAGTTATATATGTATATTGTGCTGTGGGTTTCAGAGGTTATATTGCTGCAAAAATCTTACGTTATTACGGATTTGAAGCGTATAATATACTGGGTGGACTGGAAGCATTAAAGCGATTTAAAAAGTTATGATAAACCGGAGGAAAAGATGAATATTGTTTTAAAAACAGAATTCACCGATCTCGATCTTGCAGCAAGGGGTAAAGTACGCGACATCTACGATTTGGGCGATAAACTGTTAATAGTTACTACAGACAGGATTTCGGCGTTTGACGTAATACTTCCCACGGGGATTCCCCAAAAAGGGTATGTCTTGACTCAGCTTTCCAAATTCTGGTTTGAGCAGACAAAATCAATCGTTAAAAATCATCTTATAACCACAGATGTTAATGAAATGCCCGAAGAATGCCGGCAATATTCCGATATTCTAAACGGACGAAGCATGTTGGTGGAGAAAGCCGATCCGTTTCCGGTGGAATGCGTAGTCAGAGGTTATATAACAGGCTCCGGATGGAAAGATTATCTGAAAACCGGAAAAGTCTGCGGAATCAAACTGCCCGGCAATCTCAAAGAATCCCAGAAGCTTGAGCCTCCTATATTCACTCCTGCAACAAAAGCGGAAATCGGCGATCACGACGAAAATATAAGTTTTGATAAAATGATAGAAATAGTGGGTAAAGATAATGCTGAGAAGCTGAAGGAATTGACAATATCCATCTATGAATTTGCAAGAGATCTCGCCCTTAAAAAAGGAATTATAATTGCGGATACAAAGTTGGAATTTGGTGTTAAAAACGGTGACATTATACTTATAGATGAGGTGTTAACCCCGGATTCTTCCAGATTCTGGTACGAAAGAGAATATGAAGTGGGTAAACCGCAAAACAGCATGGATAAACAATTTGTACGCAACTATCTTGAAACGCTCGATTGGGATAAAAAGGCACCGGGACCGGAACTGCCTCAGGATGTTGTCAATAAAACTTCTGAAAAGTATATGGAAATTTTAAACATTTTTAACAAGTAAAGAGGTTTTGTGTTTTAGTATGCTTGAGATGGCGGGGGAGTTAAAAATGGCTCAGATCATATACAAACTACCCCACTTATCCATCTCTCCACTTGACTATCTCTATGCATTTTTACTAACAACCTTCACATCCAGATTCCTGCCGCTGCCGATCAAAATTTTAATAAAGACAAAATACAATACGAGAAACCCAAGAGAGATAACAGCCGTATAAATATCCTTATCAAAAAACGCTGTGCTTATCCCTGCCACAACAAGAAGCAGTATAATGGGAATAACATAAACCACCATTACAGATTTAAAAAGACTTTTGGCAGAAATGGCAATAACCACTTCATCACCAACTTCCGCATTTACACTGTTATAAAGCACAAAGTACTTCTTGTTTGAAAGCTCATCACCACCGCAGCAGCTGCTTGCAATCGAGCAGGAAGCACATGCATTCATTGGAACAACTTCAACTTTTATGAAGTTTTTTCCCTGTTTTTCGACAACTTTAGCTATGTGAGTGTAGCTGTTTGACATAAATTTTGTCTCCTATCAGCTTATCGACAGCAAACCGGCTATGATACACCTCGAATATTATAGTAGGTTGTTTGCGTCTGACAATCACTTCCACTCCCGGCAATATACCCATGGAACAAAGCTTACGCAATATTGACGGGTCATCTTTATCTATACCTTCTACAATATATTTTTCACCAATCACAGCTTCAATAAGTTTTATTCTGCCGGAATAAGCAGAAGTTTCTGAGCTGGATTGCCCTAATCTCTTTCTCATTCTTTTTCTCACGCCATCCCCCAGAATAATAAAATTTGATTAAGAATTATCCCAACTAAAAATGCGAAGGGAACAACAGCCAAAAATATCAAAACTGCAGTTTTAGTCCCCCTCTCCTTGATCATAACGGAAAACTGTGCAATGCACGGTACAAACAGAGTCAAGATTACCGTAGCCACAACCAGCTCTCTCAATGTCATTACATCAGTCAGATCATACATCCCGGCTGCCCCGAAATCTCTCCTGAAAAAACCGTATAAAAATATTTCGCCCATTTTATCCGGAAGTCCTGCCCAGTTTGCCGGATAAGCAAGTAGTCCCGTCAGCAGTTCGAAAATTTTGGTTATTTTACCCACCCAAATCAGAATACTGGCGTAAACAAAAATGGGGATAACTTCCAAAGCATACCATTTAAGCCTGTTAAAAGTTTTTGCCAGAACATTACCGATTTTCGGCCATCTTATAGGGGGGATCTCCATAAAAAATGTGGCAGGCTCTCCTTTGGTGTATCTATTGAGAACAAATCCTGCAAGTGTAAAAATGATGAGTATTGTAAAAAACCAGATAGACAGAGCTGTAAAAGACACACCCAGAATACCCAGTATTACACCGAGCTGAGCAGAACACGGTATGGTCAGAGCCAGCAGAAAAGTAACAACAAAACGCTCCCTTTTTGTCTCCAGTGTTCTGGTAACAATTGTAGCCATTGTACCGCATCCCAAGCCCAGAATAAGGGGGATCACAGAGCGGCCTGAAAGACCTATCTTCTTAAACATTTTGTCCAGAGACATGGACAATCTTACAAGATAACCTGAATCCTCTATAACAGAGAAAAGCAGGAAAAACGTTGACACAACAGGCAAAACAATAGCGATTGCGTACCTGAGTCCCAAAGTAATAATGCCGTATTCACCGGCAAATAGATTAAAAAATACAGTATCACCCAGGATACTTCGAAAGAAATTATTTACGGAAGGGTTTATGTAATTCTCGAAAATGTTGACCTCAATCAAATCCACAAGAAAACCCGCTCCGAATTGACCGACAAACTTATAAAACCCATAATAAAGAATTATTGCGACGATAAAAAGGCTGAATATAGGGTGAAACGTTACTTTATCCACAAACCCCTGAAAAGAATTTTTCTGCTTCTTTGTGCTTTTTTTTATATGCTCTTTTATGATTGATGATGCCAGATTATGCAAAACATGTGAAACAGATAAGCTTGCTTCTGCAGCCGCCCCTTCTTCAGCAATTTTACTTATTTCATTAAATTGCGGTTCATTCTTAATATATGTCAGGGTGTCTCTGTCATTCTGTAAAACCAGAAGCGCTATACTTCTTTTCGAAATTGAGTAATCACCTTTTATAAGTGACTGTACATCCGAAATTTTTTCTTCCAGGCTTTTACCGTAATTAACATTCAGCTTCTCATAAGCATGCCGTCCTTCTGCAACACTTGTTATCCGTGAAATAAGATTGCTAACTCCCTGACCCTTAATTGCCACAGTCTCAACAACCGGTATCCCCAAATCATGCTCAAGGTGGGAAATTTGAATATCCATACCTCGGTTTTTCAGCTCGTCAAACATATTCAACACAAGTATCACGGGCAGACCGGCCTCTATCAGCTGCAATGTCAGAGGAAGCATTCTTTCAATATTTTTTGCATCAACCACATGGACAACAGCATCCGGGTTTTCATCCAGAATTATCTGCTTTGTGACCTTTTCCTCTTCGGTTATCGTCATCATATTGTAAAAACCCGGTGTGTCTATAATCTCAACTTCATGGTGTTCACCGATACTCATTTTTCCTGAAGTTATACTCACAGTTGTTCCGGGATAATTCGAAACAGAAGCATATTTGCCTGTAAGCTGATAAAAGAGGGCACTCTTGCCCACATTGGGGTTGCCCACAAGCAGAGTTTTATATTTATTTTTATGTGTCATTTTTTCTCCCTTTCTATTTTTACTGACACAAAAGAAAGTTAGAGTTTCCTAACAAATTTGTCAATATTATTTTTAATCCCTCCCTCAAAAAAGCAGTAATGCGTGCGTGATGCGTTAATGCGTCATGGATGAAACATAAGACGTAATAAGGGGAATTATAGGTAGCTAAAAGTATTTGATGTTGTTTAGGTATCAACCGTTTTACTAATAACAAATCAAATTTCGCACTTCGTTTTGTCTAGCATTTGTTTCTAGCGAATATATAGAATGTTAAACATATTTACCAGTTTAAAAGACTGGTGCTAGCCATAGGCATCCTTGCGAAACCCTGTGGAAACAGGGTTGTGGCAATCTCAAAACAAGAAAAGTAAAGAGATTGCTTCGTCGTTTTCACTCCTCGCAAAGACGTGAAAACAGTGCAAATGGAAAACCTGAATAACAAATATACTAATATACAAATACACTGTTCAATCAATAGACCACTTCACCATTTCACCATCCCCCTTCCTCACTATCTCCCCATTTCATTATTTCAGCAACAACGCCCCGCTATAGCAATATTTTAAAAAAATGGGAGGGTGGCAATTTATTTGCTGGTATCACCCCAAAAATTATATAAAAATATTGTTTTACATATACTTAGCTAACATTACCCTTATTTCAATGTGATTTGCACAAATGAAGCAGCCGATGTCTGAGAAACGTACTGCCGGTTAGCGGTCACACCCTGTGTTGGAATGTAAAGTGGATAAATATTTGCAAATAAAAACAATTATGAGAGGAGGGTGTAGACGGTTAGCGGCAGTAGTTTCGAGTTTCGGCTGTGAAATGCGTGCAAATTACATTGAAAAATATTCTTGCTGCAAAAAATGGGGTGACGCTAGAAATTTATTTAATATTGACAAATATAAAAATAAGAATTACAGATTTTAAACAAAGTTGATTTGAATTCAGAAAAGTGTTATATTTTAATATCATCGGAAAAAGAGGAGAATCTTATGCCGTATAAAACAAATGTAAAGCCGGTTCAATCGGTACATCATGCTTTGGAGCTTTTTGAAGTGTTCAGAACTGCGGAGAAAAAGGAAGAGTTCGGTGTTACAGAGCTCAGTAAAACATTGGGACTTCATAAAAATAACGTTTTTCGTCTGCTTGCAACACTGGAATCAAGAGGTTACATAGAACAGAATATGAACACCGAGAACTACAGACTCGGTATAGGCATATTTAACCTGGGTCAGAAATTTATCAATAAACTGGGAATCCTCAAACTAGCCAAGCCTTTTATGGAAAAAATTGTTGAGCAGGTAAACGAGTCGGTTTACATAGGTATTCTCAGAGAAGGAAGCGTAATATACCTTGACATAGTTGAAGCTCCTCAAACAGTTAGAATTGTTTCACGTGTAGGCAGGGATGTTCCCGCTTACTGTACGGCAATTGGCAAAGCACAACTGGCATATGCCTCTGAAGAGGAACTGAATAAAATATATATGGGTGCCCGCCTTAGACGTTATACTGATAAAACGATTACATCACTCCCGGCTTTGAAAAAGCATCTCAGAGAGGTTGGAGAGAAAGATTACGCAATAGATGATGAAGAGTTTGAGGAGCGTGTCAGGTGTATAGCCATACCTATAAAAGATTATCTGGGTGTTCCTGTTTCTGCTCTGAGTGTGAGCGGGCCGGCCTGCAGAATGAGTGATGAAAAGATGACAGAGGAAATTCTTCCCGTTTTAAAAAAGTATTCGAGGGAAATCTCAAAAAGATTGGGTTTTCAGGGCTGAGCAAATAACTTTTTCATTTGCGGCAATTCCTGCACAAATGAAATCCCTGCCGCTCCGTAGAACCCCATATCCTTTACTTTAGAGATATTGGAGGAGTTTATACCTCCCAAAGCATAAATTTTTTTGTTAATTCCCGTTATGTCTATATTTTTCAGCGGTGCCACAGGATAATTTTTTTTCGTATAAAAAAGAGGGCTCAGAGTATAATAGTCAGCTTCAGTTTTATGTATTTCCTGTTTACTATGGGCGGAATAGCCTACTTTTAAATCAGGAAATGACAGTTTAATTTCTTGAGGTGGCGGACTGCCGGCATTGAGATGAACCCCCTCAAAAGAACAAACATGAGCAATATCAGCTCTCTCCGATAGAATCAAATGGGTTTGGGGAACCAGCTTCCTGATCTTGTATGCTGTATTAAAAACAAACCTGCCACTTTTGCCTTTAATACGCAGCCAGATACATACATCAAATTTTGCTGCATATAGGGCGGTTTCAAATAAAGTGTCCTTAAAAGTATCAAAATCCAAAACAACAATTATTTTTTTCATAAATATTTGTCAAAAATTCTGTTAAAAGCCGACCTTACGGTTTTCCGCACTGTTTCATACTCTTTCATCAATTTCTCTCCTCCGCTGTCTTTGAAGCCGAAAAAAAGGCTTATATGCTCCAACACGTCCTTTTCTTTGGGCAGACGAGAAGCCGAAGTATTTTGATAAGCTCTAATAAGGTTCTCAAGATTTCTATAGAAGAGATAACTGTTGTGAAGGGCATAATAATCGCGCCCTTTAAGGATACCACTCGATTTCAGTGCATGCAGAACATTGTGGGTACTCGTCTGCCTCAGATTTTCATATCTGTATCCGTAAACCAGCTGCAGCATCTGTACGGCAAACTCAATGTCAATGATTCCTCCGTAACCGGCTTTTATATTATTTTTATTCAGGGGAATGCCCTTTTCTTTCTCTATACGCTTTCTCATATCATAGATTTCTCTAACTTCATCATTACTTATTGCCTTTCTAAAAAGAACATCTTTCTTCACATCTTCAAAATGTTCTTTCAAAGAATTTTTTGTATAATAAAAGGCACTTCCTCTCAGCATAGCCTGCTTTTCCCATGTCATCGCCTTTCTTTTCTGATAATCTTCAAAGGAAGCTATAGATGTGACCAGTGTTCCGCTGGCACCGCTGGGGCGAAGTCTCATATCTATTTTGTAGAGCTGGCCGAAAACAGTTATGGTGGATAAAAAAGAAATCACTTTCTGGACAAGTTTTGAATAATAAACCTTATTGCTGATATTGTTGGAAGAGGACGTCTCTCCATCGTCTTCATAAAGGACTATCATATCAAGGTCTGTTCCCAGACTCATTTCCTCACTGCCGAGCTTCCCCATCCCTATTACTGTGTAACCGCAGTCTTCTTCCTCCGAATTTTTGGGTCTGCCGAATCTTTTGGAAAGCCTTCCTTCTTCTCTTATAAAAGCCAGCTTTACAGTTGCTTTTGCCAGCTTGCTGAGGGATCTGTTAAACTGTATAACATTGATATCTTTATTAATATATGCATAGCTGATGTTAAACAACAACTCCTGATGCTTTTTTCTGATAATGTCATATTCATATTCCTCATCATCCTCTACATTCCTGATGGATTTATACAATGTTTCGAATAATTCGTTTTCTTTGTAAGAAGGATTCTTCGGATCATAAATATAATCAAGGATGTTGCTGTTCTTAATGATAATATTTGAAAGATAGGGGCTGATTGAAAAGATTGTAGTAATTTTGCTTAAAATCTTAGGCATTTCACAAAATATATCAAAGAAAAAGTGGATGGTGTTATTCGTGGAAAAAAATTTTTCAAAATATCCGAGTGTATTTAAAGGATTCTGGGTTGTTTTAACCTCGTTTATAACCATACTGAGAAGCCTTGCCAGAATCTGGGTTTCTGAAGCGCTGCGTGGGCGCGATTTTCTGCCGCTGACAATTTTGGCAAGTATCCCGGCACACTCTTGGGCATCCTTTATCCCTATGCTTTCAAGATATTCAGCAATATCTTCATTCCCCATTTCCTCATCAAAAACTATCGATACAGGATTTACTTCATTCTCTTTAAGAATATCATTGAAAATACGGTTAACGCTGCCCGTATAGTAGTTATAGTCTTTTAAAAAATGCTCTTTATCTGTATACCCGGAGCGCTCAAGAAATTTATCGAATCCTTGGGAATTAATAGGTACTCTGTGCGTCTGCAGCCCCTTTTCAATCTGAGCCATATGCTCCAGCTTTCTCAAAAAAGTATATGATTCGCTCAGAGAATCAGCTTCCTTTTTATCAAGCAGATTATATTCATTAAGAGCTTGAATAGCTTCAAGACTGTTACGTCTGTAGACATCCGGGTATTTGGAGTAGTTAAGTATCTGAAGCACCTGAATGATAAATTCAATCTCCCTTATGCCTCCCTTACCCAGTTTGACATTCATATGATCTTTTTTATATTTTACACGCTCATTAATCTTTGACTTTATTCTCGACAGCTCATCAATCAGCTTGTAATCGATACTCTTCTTAAAAACAAAAGGTTTCACCACCTCAAAAAATCTTGTTCCAAGCTCCAGATTACCGGCTACCGGCAACGACTTAAGAAGCATCATCCTTTCCCAGCTCTGTCCGTAAGATTCGTAATACAGTTCGTAGCTTCTCAAAGGCAGAGCAATGGCTCCTTTATCCCCGTCCGGCCTGAGCCTTAAATCCACACGGTAAACTATTCCGTCTTCTGTGTTTTCCGAAATATAATATTTTATTTTTTCAGCCAGTTTCACAAAAAACACATGATTTTCCAGGCTCCCTTTACTGCCGCCTGATGTACTTCCCTTCTCCGTTTCATAAACGAACATTATATCCACATCTGAAGAAAAATTAAGCTCCCAGCCTCCCAGTTTGCCAAGTCCTATAACACAAAAAGCGCATTCTTTATTACTCTCGGTAAGAGGTATTCCATACAGACGGGTTAAATCTTTGTAAGACTTTTTATAGGCTGCTTCCAAAGCGGCCGAAGCGAAAGAGGATATGTTTGCCGTTATATCCTTAACGCCTGCTTTTTCAATCAAATCTTTATACGCTATCAATAAATACTCGCGCATCCTCATAATTCTTAGGCTTTTCAGAAAATCTGATTCTCTGTCTGAATAGGTCAACAAGTCTTCATTACTTTTAAATATTGTCTTCACACTGCGTTCGGAATAGAGATTATTATACAAATAATCGATTATCGTCGGGTGATTGAGCAGAAATTTGGCAATTAACTCTGAGTGCCTGCAAAGATATTCAAGATTTTCGCACTCTTTGGGGCCTAAACTTCGTTTAATCTCATCGGTAAATACTGCACTTGTATCCATAACCCATTATAAAGAAATTGGTACTGATTATAAAGTAAAAGATATACATATTTTTATATTCGTTTTATAATGGTATTGTTTGGTTTCTTAAATAAAATTACAGAATTAAAATTTGCCTGTAATTCGTATAGGAGTAAAAGTTATCGCAGCTGAAACGATTGAATACAAAATCGACAAAAAAGACCGAATAAATTATATCGATCAGGCATGGATAAGGTTTGCACGCTTAAATGACTGCGGCATAAAGTGTAAGAAAGAATTCGTTTATGGAATGCACATATTTGACTGTATCTGTGACCCTGAGACAAGGTTTCTCTATCAGACTATTATCGAAACTGTGAGAAATTCAGGCAAGTCTGTTAAATTTCCTTTCCGTTGTGACTCCCCCGCAGAAAGAAGATTTCTTGAAATGGAAATCTCCCCTTTAAACTATGGAGAAATTCTTTTTAAAAGTTATACATTAAAGACAGAGAAACGTTGTAAAGTAAACATATTAGCGAAAAACAAAGAAGGTTCTGAGTTAATCACAGTATGCAGCATGTGCAAAAAAATCAAAACTGACAAAAACACCTGGAGTGAGGTTGAAGATGCACTAAAAAAACTGGAACTGTTTTTAAAAACAAAACTTCCCCAACTGACACACGGGTTATGTCCATCATGTTACCGCCGCATGATGGATGAAATTGACAAAATCAAATAATCTCCACCCCTTGTTCTTTCAGCATATCTTCAACGTATTCAATAGAAATGGCATAGGAAAAACTTGACCCCGGCAAATCTTCTTCTCTCATGAATTTAGGTGCTGCTTCAAATGGATCAAACTGTCCTGCCACAACACCGATAACCCGGCCTTCTTCAACGTCAATGAGCTGTCCGCCTCTGGTGCCTAAATGTATCATCGAGTTAAACAGAAAAATATTCGTTCCGTTTTTTGTTTTCATTTTTGCTGATACAATTGCTGATTGAATAGCCTGGTTAAACACATGATGAAAACCAAAAGGGTAGCCCACACATGACACATAGTGACCGATATGAACATTATCCGGTACACCGATAAGATGGTCAGGCATTTCAATCTTTATCTCCGTATCAATTTTCAAAAGGGCAAGATCTCTGTCATGATCAATTTCAACCACATTAACAGGTATCGGTGTATGCTCCTCATTGGACACATGATGAAAATCATCCCCGGATGCACCTGTAATTACAAGAAGATTCTGCTGTGTGTAAAGCAGATGTGCAGAGGTTACCAGGTAACCTTCATTGTGAACTATAAAGGCTGAACCCATGAAAACCACGCTGTCTCCCTCTCTGGCAAATAGTTTCAGGCAGCCGTATCTATAGCGTAAAAAAGTCTCCCTAAACATGATTTCTCCTTATATAATATTAATTCAGCCAATTTTGTATTTTGTTTTCATTGGCTTTAATCCACCGAAGGGCTTTTTCGTAAGGAAAATTCCCTCTGTCTTGATGAATCCACATCATAACCTGTTCAATATCATCTTTTTGCCAGTTAAAATTGTCCAGAAACTTGTAAATTGAAGGCATATCGTCTTTAAGTCCCTTTCTGACAACAGTAGCTATATACCCGCCGTCGCCATATACATTTTTGGGGTCATCCAGAAACTTCAGATCCCACCTTGCAAAAATCCAGTGGGGTTCCCAGCCGGTGACAACAATCCATCGTTTATATCTTATGGCACGCTCCAGCTCATTTAACATATTTTGCTCACTAATAGAAATTAATCTGAAACTGTCCAGATTATATTCTTCAATTGCTTCCCTTGTTTTCAACATTATACCGGCTTCCGGATCTATACCTATTATCCTTCTCTTCAGTTTCGTTTTATATTGTTGAAGCTCAGGGATAGAGTCAATATCCATATAAGGTTTGTTTTGTATCCCTGTTCCTGTTGTAAATCTGCCGGCAGGTACCTGGGGAATAACCAGTCCTATTTTAGTCCCTTTAAGGTTAGCACCAAGATTTACAACGGAATCTTTATATTCGTTATAATATTTTTCATGAGTATCGGGCAGCCATGCAGATAAAATAGCATCAACCCTGCCTTCTGCAACTGATTTCCACATTTCGTCAGCAGGCATTTCTATCAGCCTGCAACGAACTCCCATCTTTTCTTCCATAATCGCCTTTACAGTATAACTGGTTGCAATTGAACTTGACCAGTCTGCATATCCAATTTTCACAACTTTATCTGCTGCAAAAAGATTGACTCCCAAAAAACTCATTAATAAAATAAAAATAATTTTTTTAATCACTGCCCACCCCCTTTACCAAAGCCTTCTGCTGCCAAAAGTTTTATCCAACTTAGGTCTTTTCTTTACTTTAACACTGCGCGTTTTTTTCAGCTCAGGTCCGGTTATTTTAAACTCCTGTGGCCCGGCATATTCCGAAAGACCCTTAAAAAGGGCATAACACATGCCCAGCAACACTAACGCAAACGGCAGACCTGTTGTAATTGCCGCTGTTTGGAGAGCAACAAGACCCCCACCAACAAGAAGAGAAGCCGCAACCACACCTTCCAGTATCGCCCAAAAAAGCCGTGAAAGCACAGGAGGATTGGGGTTACCGCCTGAAGTAATAATATCTATTACCATTGAACCGGAGTCTGATGAAGTAACAAAAAATGCAATCACTACAAATACTGTCAAAGCTGAAGTAACTGTAGACAATGGAAAATTTTCCATCAACACAAACATTGAAAGAGGAATGTTTTCCTGTACCGCTTTAGCAATACCTCCTGCCCCGAACATTTCTATAAAAAGAGCTGTATTACCGAAAACAGTTATCCATATAAACGTTACCAGAGTCGGTACAAGAAGAACCCCAAGAATAAACTGTTTAATTGTCCTTCCATAGGATACCCGGGCGATAAACATTCCAACAAACGGAGACCATGCAATCCACCATGCCCAGTAAAAAATTGTCCAGCCGTGCTGCCACTGGGAATGCTCATATGTCTCATTCCATGTGGAAAGCTGCGGCAGATATTGAAGATAATATCCGATATTCTCCAGAAAAGCGTTTAAAATAAATAATGTAGGACCCAGTATAAACACAAATACCAGCAGTAAAAACGCCAAACCGATATTTATTTGCGATAACCTTTTAATACCTTTGTCCAGGCCGTTAACAACTGACCAGGTGGCAAAGGCAGTAATAATTGTTATCAATATTACCTGGATTGTCTTGGTCTGCCCTATGCCCAGCAAGTGATCAAGACCGGCATTAACCTGCTGCACACCAAGCCCCAATGAAGTGGCAACGCCGAAAAGTGTAGCCACTGTTGCAATAATATCAATTACATTGCCTATGCCGCCATAAATCTTCTCTCCAAAAACCGGATAAAAGGCAGTTCTGATAGATAACGGCAGATTCTTATTAAAAGAGAAAAAAGCCAACGATAATCCGACTATTGTGTATACACCCCACGGATGAAGTCCCCAGTGAAGAAAGGTTATGTCCATGGCTCTTCGGGCAGCCTCCTGAGTACCCGGTTCCGTTAAGGGGTTGGCGGTATAGTGGAACATCGGTTCTGCTACACCATAGAATAAAAGCCCTATTCCCATTCCCGCTGAAAAAAGCATAGAAAACCAGCCCATTGTAGAAAATTCAGGCTCAGCATCAGGCCCGCCAAGTTTTATACTCCCAAACCTGCTTATCAGAACCACAAGACAAACTACCAAAACGATATTAACTGTAAAAATAAAAAACCATCCGGCATACTTTGACATCCCATTCTGCATCTGCCCGAAAAAATTACCAAGATAACTCTGGAATAAAATAGCACCGACGACAAACAAAATAATCAGTGCAGCCGAAATAAAAAATACCCAGGGATGAATATCAAGGTGAAACCATTCACGCTTACCACTTTCACTCTGATGATCTTTTTTCTCCTCACTCATATTACCCTCATTTAAATTTTTATTATTTTGCTTTAAATATTATACCAAAAATCCTGCTGCTGGATCCCCCTTTAGGCAGATAAATGGTGGCCATAGTCAACCATTTATTTCAGCGTCTCTTATTACCAATAGCTTACGAGACTCTGAAACGAGTTTAAGGTGACAGTCACATAATTATTTAAAAGTCTTAATTTATCAGCTATCTATTAATCTTAACAAACAATAATGGGCAAATCAACAGAAGGTGAACTTGCATTCATGACAAGTTTAGCGCTTTTTAACCGCGCTTTATTGCAATCAGCATTTAGCGCATTAAGTGCTCAGAAAGCAATCTTACAGCCTTTCGTAAGAGGGAAATTAATAATTTGTATGCTGGTTGAAGGGATTGGTTAAAACATTAAAAGCTGCACAGATGATATTCCGGCAGCTCAAAGCCTTTAAACTTATTCCGGGATTTTACAATCTGTCAGATTGCTCATAAAATCATTCAAAACAGCTCTGCTGTTGCCTGCGTTAACTGTCAGCCAGTAATTCCATTTATCTTTTACAAAATAATAGTTTTTCATACCCATTCCATCCACAGAATATATTTTACACCTGTTGACTTTTATGGAACTGAAATTTCTGTACATTTTACTTGAAGGCATCTTTTTATTCATTCTACTGATCAAATTTCCTGCAGCTTTGCTGGTTTCTGACATTGATGCCCATATTATTGCTTTTCCACCGTTATTTCCTCCGTATTCCGCCACCACAGCATCCTTAAGTGTAATTTTGGCTCCCCTGTGAAGCTTCATTACAGATTGTATCGCTTCTTCACCTTCTATCATTCTGATTTTTTTAAGTCCTCCAAGCTCAGCCGGATAAATGTTGTTACCCGCCCACACCGTGTTAGCAATCACCAGGCTGAAAATAAACATCATAAAAATGTTATTAAAAATTTTCATTTTTTCTCCTTCGTCCTAATTATTTTTTTCAGTGCTGTCGTGCATCTCGTCACCAAACCTTTTCGCCGGTGCAAAAACTTTTATCAAAAAGTTTTTTAAATCTTCGAGAATCACATAAAGCGAGGGGACAAAAATAAGAGTAATCAGAATAGAAAACAGTATCCCAAACCCGAGTGATATAGCCATCGGAATAAGAAAACGTGCCTGTCTTGAAGTTTCAAAAATCATCGGCATAAGACCGAAGAATGTCGTGAATGTTGTGAGGAATACCGGCCTGAAGCGTGAAAGAGAGGATTCAATAATTGCTGTATATGCTGTATAATTACTATTGCGTCTTAATCTGTTTGCATAATCGATAAGAACAAGGGAGCTGTTCACAACCACCCCTGCCAAAGCCACAATGCCGAAAAGACTCATGAGACTGAGACTGTAGCCCAGAAGTAAATGCCCGTAAACAGCACCTACAACGCCGAAAGGGATGCTGCACATTATAATGACCGGCTGCATGTAGCTTTTAAAAGGAATCGCCAAAATCACATAGATGGCCAACAATGCCATGGCAAGGCCGCGCATTAAGGAGCCGACGCTTTCTTTTAAATCGGACTGTTTACCCTCGAAGCTGTAAGAAAGACCGGGATACTTTGCCGCCAGTTCATCAAGAAAACCTTTTTGGAGTGAATTTACTATCTCCACTGTTCTGTTCTGTGGCTCAACATCCGCTGTCACCGAAACAATCCTTTTACCGTCGCGCCTGTTTATGGAAGTGTAAGCTTTCCCGCGTTTAATATTGGCAATCGTATCTAACGGCACCTCAACCCCGGAGGGCGTGCTTATTTTCATATTGTTGAAATAGTGGACGCTTGTTCTTTCCTTTTTATCGATTCTGACCATCACGGTCACTTCATTTTTCCCTCTTAACTGTTTCAATGCTTCCACACCATAATATCTGCTTCTCAGCTCCCTTGCAACTATTTGCGGTGTCAAGCCGAGAAAATAGGCTTTTGGCTTAAGATAAACATCGAATTGGTCTTTACCCTCAACAAATCCGTCTTCAATATCTGAGGCAATGTCAAATTTTGCAATTTCATCTGCTAACTCTGAACTTGCTGCCTTTAAAACATCCATATTCTGGTGGCTCAGTTCAACAGTGAGATCTGCACCGGAGCCCGGACCTCCGAAATCTGACTGAAAATTCACCTGTTCAGCATCCGGTATTGAGCCCAACTCTTTTCTCCATTTTTGCACAAATTCAGCGGTACTTAAAACCCTTTGTTCCGGGGGAGCCAAATAAACTCTTCCTCTGACGGAATCCTCATTTACACTGACAAGTATATTTTCAACCAGAGATGAATCCCGGTACTGCTCTCTCAGTTTTAAGGCAGACCGATAAATTTTTTCTTCCAGATTTTTTATTCTCCCATCGGGGGTACCCAACGGCATTTGAATGGTTAAATAGGCAAAATCAGATTCTACTTTCGGAAACATTGCAAATCCCATCCGGCCGCTTGCCACAAAAGCCATGGTCACTATTAACACACCTATACCTGCGGTTATACTTATATACCTGAATTTCAGAAAAATTTTAAGGGAGGGGCGGTATACCTGCCTTATAAACCATTCAAAAAGCCTGCTTACCTTTTGCTGATTTCTGTGAAAAAAATACATAATTCTGCTTGTAAAATATTTTTTCTGATGTGCTAAATGGGCAGGTAGTATAAACAAAGCCTCAACAAGTGAAATAGCAAATACTGAAACAACGACTACAGGAATGATACCGAAAATTTTACCCGCTATCCCCGGCACAAAATACATCGGGAGAAACGCCACCATATTGGTCAGCACACTAAAACATACGGGCATTGCTATTTCCCGGGTCCCTTTAATCGATGCAGATATAAAATCCAGTCTTTTTTGTCTGTAGCTGTATATGTTTTCCCCCACAACAATAGCATCATCAACAACTATTCCGAGTGTGATAATAAATGCAAACAGAGAAATCATATTTATAGTTGTCCCGAATAACGGCAGGATGAAAAAGGAGCCGAGAAAAGAAACAAGGATGCCCACAGCAACCCAAAATGCAAGTCGAAGCTCAAGAAAAATACTGAGAAGTATCATTACCAGGCCTAAACCAAGCAGCCCGTTTTTAAGGAGAAGATTAACCCGCTGTTCAAAAATTATTGACCTGTCCCGCACTTTTTCTATGGAAAGTCCCGAAGGCAGGGTTTCATTAAGTTGTTTTATATGCTCATTTACTGCTTCGGCAACTTCCACCGGTTTCTGCTTGCCTACACGGAATACTTCCAGTTCAATGGCTTTTCTTCCGTTAAACACCACATAATTGTTTGTGTCTTCAAAACCGCCTGTTACAGAAGCAATATCTCCTAATTTCACAAGAGTTCCGCTGCTGGTTGCCACAACGGGAATATCCGCAAACTGGGGGGCATAATCTTTTCGCTCTTTCAGTCTTACTAGAATATCCCCTTCACTTGTTTCTATCGTTCCTGCAGGCAGATCAAGGGACGCTTTGCTGATTTTTGATGCTATCTCCTGCAGTGTCAAATCATACTTTTTTAAGGCATCTTCAGAAACATCCACCTTAATCTCGTAGTCATTCGCTCCGCTTATCTCAACCACCGTAATGCGGTCGTCTGCTATTAAACGGTTTTTCACAATATCAGCATACTCTTTTAGAGTTTGTTTGCTTTGATTACCATACAGAATCAATGTGGTTACAGTAATTCGCCTTGAAGGTATAAAAACCTGAGGATCCTCTGCATCAGTGGGAAAGGAATCTATTCTGTCCACTTCATTTTTAATGTCCTGATAGAGTTTCTGCATATCATAGCCGGTTACCGCTTCCACAGTAACAGTACCTGAGCTCTCATTAGCGGTAGACCTGATTTCTTTTATCCCATTTATCCCCTCGATAGCTTCTTCAACAGGTAATATGACGCCCTTTTCCACTTCTTCGGGGCTGGCACCGGGATAAGCGACTGTAATCGTAACAGTGTCCAGTTCAAACTCGGGGAACACCTCCTGTTTAATGTTGGAAGCCATAAAAAGACCTCCTATAAGGAGGAAAATCATTAGAATGTTGGCTGCAACCGAATTTTTTGCCATCCAGGCAATAGGACCTTTCTTTATCTTTTCATTACTCATCTGGAAGCACCGGCGTTTTCTTCAGAAACTTTAACTTTCATACCGTCTGAAGGAGCGAATATTTTACTTACGACCAGCTTCCATTCCTGAGGAAATGTATTTTTGACATATATATATTTTTCATCTTCCCACATTTTATCGTACTCTTTAATTCTAAGTTTGTACTCACTATCAACGAGATATATTTTACCCCGGTCGGAAACTGCTGATCTCGGTATTTTATAAATATCCTTCAGAATCTTACCTTTAAAAATAACCTCGGCATAATCACCTACCAGGAGAGGAGGATCAGATTGAAGGGGGTTGTTGACCGTAATCAAAAGTTTTGCCATAAGTCCCTTGTCCTGTACATCAGGCAGCACTTCCTCAACTTTACCTGTAAATTTGCCGGCACCTGATTCTATCATTACAGGCTTGGATTTATCCAGCCACTTCAGCTTCTCCTTTTCTATATAAGCTTCAACGTAAAAATCCTCAGTTGAAATAATCCTGGCCACTGACCCCTGAACATTCAGGTAAGAGCCTTTGCTGACATTTTTTTTCATCACAATCCCGTTAAAAGGAGACCTTATAACAGTTCGTTTCAGATCCAGCCGGGCTTTCCGGACATCAGCCTCAGCCTGCTTCACTGCAGCTCTGGCACTCATAAGCTGAGGAACTCTTAAGGCAAGTGCCTTTTGTTCCTTGGAAATATTATCGCCGACTCGTTTTTGCATTATTTCCCATTCCTTCTTTGCAACCGACTGTTTCCCTTTTTCAAGTGTAAGATTTGATTGTGCCTGTTCAAGTGCACTCAGGCTCTTTTCAAGGGCAATTTCGTAGTCAGTTTTATCAATTTTCACAAGGATTTCCCCTGCTTTCACAAATTCACCCAGATCTAATTTGTCGGACACATAAGTCACAATACCCGAAACCTGAGATTTTATTTCCACATCGTTTTTTATTTTTACATTACCGTAAGCTGAGATACTGACCCGATGCTCGGAAGGCTTTATATCTTTAACAGTAACGGTAGGAATAATTTTTTCCGGTTTTGAGATCTGTGGCATCGGTCTGGAAGATAAAAAATATTTCACACCATAGACACCTGCCCCGATTATGAATACTATCATAATAAAAGATAAAAGCCTTTGCCACCAGGTCTTTTTGGGAAGTGTCTTGCTCTCCTCTTCCACACGTTTATTTTTCTGCTGTTCGTCCATTTTTAACCTCTTTCAGGATTTCGTTTAGTTCGGGTATTCTGCCTCCGGCAGCTTTATAGAGATCGATTCTTGACTTGATTCTGGCACTTTTGAGGTCTGTAAGTGTGCTTTTAAGTTCAAGAATATTAAGTCTCTGGTTAAGTACTGCGGAATAATCGGATATGCCGGAATAATACCTTCGCTCAGCTTCTTTCAGACTTTTCTCAGCTATGGAAAGCCTCTTTTCAGTATTTTTTATCCGCTTTATGTATTTGCTTTCATTCAACAGGGCTGCTTCAGCCTCTTTTACGGCATTTAAAGCATCCTGTTTGTAATTCATAACAGCTTCCTGTAAAGCTGCTTTGCTTCTTGCCACTTCAGCTTTTCTGGAACCGCCGTCTATTATAGGTGCAATAAGAGAACCTGCAAGATTCAGCGCCCAATTGTCAAAAATATCCGCCAGCTTTTCAGCAGAATAATTATAGGAACCCGTAAGTCTTAAAGAAGGAAGTCTTGCGGCTTTTGCAGATGAAACATTCCAGGCAGCAGATTTCACCTTTAACCATGATGCTTTTAAATCCGGTCTGTTTTTCAAAACGGAGGCGGGCAGACCGCCTTTGGGAAGTGGTTTTATTTCCGGCATTTTCTCTGTTTCAACAGAAAATTTCGCCCCCGGATGAGTTCCGGTCAATACATTCAGACTCTGTTTCAGTCGCTCTATTTCTGATATAGTATCGTCAATATTACTCCGGATATTAGCGATAACACTTTCCTGTTGATACAAATCGATAAGATTTGCCATAGAACTGTAATATCTTTCCTCTATGATGGAATATATATCACGATTCAATCTTAACTGCTCTCTGAAAGTATCAAGCTTGATTTTGTTTGCAATAATATCAACCCAGGTCTTCGCAATATCGGTGCTCAGGATGAGGGCACTACCTTTAAGATTGTACCGGTTTATATCAACCTGTAAAGCTGCACTTTCAGCTTCAGCACTGGTCTTGCCCCATATATCGGCTTCATAGCTGACATTCAGCCCAAGACTCCATTTATCGGTGGTAACGGCATCAAGATTTTTCTGTTTTTGTTTATTGTAACTCCTCTCCAGACTTAAGTCGGCAGAAGGATAGTACCCGCTGTAAGATTTTCTGTAGGATGCCTGAGCCTGTTTTATTCGGTAATAAGCCGCTTTGATATTAAAGTTGTTACCAAAAGCTTTATCCATAAGTTTTGAAATTTCCGGACTGTCAAAAATATTCCACCACAGAGTCTCATTGTCGATAAAACCGGCAGCTGCAGAACCTTTGCTGTTATCAAGCACAGTTTCAACCTGTGAAATTTCAGGTTTGAAAACAGTGCAGGAAAAAACCATCGGCAAAATCAAAACTGTCAAAAGAAGGTATTTACATTTCATTAACTTTTGTCCTGTTTTTTCATTATCAACAATATGAGCAATTGCAGAAACTCAAATTATACAATTATATAATCAAGTTTCGCACTTAGTTCGGTCATTGCGAGACCCTGTGAAAACAGGGTCTTGGCAATCTCAAAATAATATAAAAATAGAGATTGCTTCGTCATTATCACTCCCTGCCCTGTTAAATGCCACAGGCAATCAGCGAAGCTGATATTTAACAGGGTGAACAAAGACTTGCAAAAGATGCAAGTGCGAAACTTGAATATACAATCACTCAGACAAATTTACATTTCAAACAAAAACACTGTGTAAGATTAGACTGTTTTAAAAAATCAAAGTTCAGTATCTATAATAACCTGTTGCGGCAAAATTAACGAGCAATTATTTGCGCAAACACCCTCTCATATCTGCTCTTAAGGTTTGAAACGTAAAAACCGGATATATCAGGTGTTGGAATATATTCTCCCTTGTTGTATTTCTCAATAAATATTTCCATCTTTTCCACCAAAGCACTAATGTCTTTTTCCGGCTCATTTTTATGCGAGGCATATCTGTATATATCCTGAAAAATTTCTCTGTATGCCATACGGTCGGGAACAACAGGCACAGCCCCTGCAGACACGGCTTCCAGTACCGCTAAACCCTGAAATTCATGCAGGGAAGCTGAGACAACAAAATCTGAATTTCGTAAGATTTCATGGTATTTATCAATATCCTTTATATAACCCCAGTGCAATATTTCATCTCTGAAAATGTTTTTGTATTTATCAAAACATTCAGGCTGTCTGCGAAACTGCTGGCCGACGACATTCAATTTGAATGAGTATCCCTTATTTCGGAGTTTATTTATTGCTTGAAAAAACCTTTCGGGTGCTTTGTCGTACTCCCACCGGTGGTTCCACAAAATAACAGGGGTGTTATTTGCAGTTTTTTTGTCAAAGCCCAGAGGGTAAATGGGGACGGGCAGCACCTCACTTTTGGCTGCCAGCTTTTCAAAAATTTTTATTTTGTTGAAATCCGGCATTTTTTTAAGCAGTTTTTCACCTTCCTCCAGAAAAGTCTGCATATTATAAAAACTGTTAAACAATAGCTTTTCAGCAACAGCGGCGGAATTGATACTTTTTATCTGGGCATCCTGATAACTTTTCACACGCTCCGTTTCCGGATATGCAAACTGATTTTCGTGAAAATAAACAATTACCGGTATCCCGGCCAAATTGGGAAAGAAACCTTTTATCGTAGCAACATCGCACATTGAAGTGGCAATAATTAAATCGTAGTTTTCTGTCAGTTTTTCTGTTTCATATTCTCTGAAAATAAGAGGGTTGCCGTGAATCCTCCAAGAGAAAAAACGGGGCGGAAGCACAACTGAAGTAAACTTATACTTCGTGAAATTTTCCTCCATAAACTTCCGCCAGCACTTATGGCTTTTGGCTTCATAAGCACTTAACAGCAAAATTTTGATATGATTTTCAGACATCCAAAAATAATATTAAAAAATCAAATTAAATTCAACAGATAAGAACTTTTGGCATCACCCAAAAATTTACACATTTATATGTGTAACGCGGAGGTTGTTAAAGGTATTTGAGGCGCCAGCCTACCTAGCACACAGTTTTATACCTTGTTTATTCATTGTTTAACTAAACTTAATACTTAGCTCTTAATACTAACATACTATTCTTCCACTCATCCAAATCAACTGTTTCAACCTCATTCAACTTTCTTCCCCCTGAACCCTTTAGACTATTGTATAAGGAACGCAAAACTTAGAACCGGTAAATCAAACTGTCTTTCAGCGCTCTCTGAGAACATTTTTGAAGTATTTGAGTTTGATGAACTCAGCTCTCTCCCTTTCGCTGAGATGCTGCTGAATATTTTTAATATCCGACTTTATCCCGGGAAGTATTTTCTGCTCCAGAACATTTATACGCCTGTTGATTTTCACCACTTCCGCAGACAGCCTTTTAATCTTATACTCATAGTTGATATTGTCCAAAAGCTCGTTCACAAGAGACTCAAAATCCTGTACAGTCTTTTCGAAAAATGTGCTGGATGTCAAAAATCCCAGATTCCTTTTATTCGTTTCGGGAATCACAGATCCCGGAATCCTAACTTCCTTGATCGGTACACCCCACAAGTTATAACTTTTAACTTCAAATTCAATTTCCCTTATGGCACTCTGCAGTGCTGAGTCAAAAAACCCGCTGCCGTCAAGCCGTCTTGATTTATCCAGCTGGGAAAGTGCTTTTGCATATTTATCCTTTATTATTTCCTTTTTGTCGTAGTACAGGCGGGTTATCTTCATAAGCTCACCTATGAGGGCGGCCCTTTTTGTATTTAGGATGGAAATACTGTTTTCAACAGTGCTTATGCTGTTTTTCAGCTCTATAAGTTTGGTTCTCGTATGTTGGAGCATCAGCGCAGTCCCGCTTCTTTCAGGATTTTATCACCGATTCCCAGCGTCTCTTCCAGACTTCTTTTTTCCTCCTGGTGCAAGAATTGGTTTTCAACGGTATCTGCAAAATTCAATAGATTGATATCCTCTTTACTCATCCCTTCTCTGCCCACAATACTTTCCATCTGCCTCAACTTACACCCTTTGGCATAATTGCTGAAAATACCCTTTGTAATTTTTTTATGCTCATCAGATTTCATTCCCTTCTGCATAAGCCTTGAAAGACTTTTCAGGATGTCAACAGGCGGATAGATACCGGCCTGCTGCATATCCCTTGAAAATACAATTTGGCCTTCCGTGATATATCCGGTTAAATCGGCTATAGGGTGCGTTATATCATCCTCAGGAACGGTCAAAACCGGTAAAAGCGTAACCGATCCCTCCATCCCTTTAACCCTTCCGGCTCTTTCATAAATGGATGCCAGATCTGAGTACATATAACCCGGGTAACCGCGCCTGCCGGGCAACTCCTCCCTGAGTGCAGAAATTTCTCTTAAAGCTTCACAGTAATTTGTTATATCCGCTATAATTACCAGAACGTTTTTCTTCTTTTCATATGCAAAATACTCAGCTGTGCTCAGTGCATACCGGGGAGTTAAAAGGCGCTCAATCAGCGGATCATCCGCCATGTTCAGAAAACAGATGTTATCCGTGGCACTGTCTTTAATATTATTCATATAGTACTCACTCTCGTAATATGACAAGCCGAGTGCAGCAAATACAATCAGCGAATCACTTTCGGATTCCTCCCCGAACGCATTGTTGATAATATCAACCACAACTCTGGCAGAGGGAAGTCCGGATAGTGAAAAAATCGGCAGTTTCTGCCCCATTACCAGGGTATTGAGACCATCAATAAAAGAAAAACCCGTCTTTACCATATCCTCAGGGGACTTCCTTGCAACAGGATTAATAACATAGCCCGTAACGGGAATATCTTTTTCCCTGACAAACATCGGCATATCATCCAGAGGCTGCATAGAACCTGAAAAAAACCTGTTTATCATTTTCCCCGATACAGGAACCTTGGATATTTTATCTGTGAAAATGGCAGTGGCGCTTTTCTTTTGCATCCCAAGGGGCAGATCCACAAGCTGCAGCATAACTCTGTCTCCCTCCACCTGAAGCACCTCAGCATCCGTCTCAACATTTCCCGTCTTATCGATAATTTTCACAAGTTCACCGATTTTCGCCCGGTTAACACCTTCCACAAAAATCAATTGCCCGCTGATTTCGTCCACCGTCCTGTAAACATGGTTGGAAAGTCTCATCTCTCCCCCAAAATGCTTTTAATTTTTTCATATGTTTCCTGCAGTGTGGAGTAAGCATCCTCTGAAAAAGCATCCTGCATCAGAAACTCCGTTTTTATTTTATCGGCAAGATTTATAATCTCCTTGTCCTCTTCCTTCATCCCTTCATCGCCAACAATCTGTCTGATCTCCATCAGCTCCTGTTCCTGTTTTAAAATCTGAAGGCATTCTCTTCTGAGATTCTGCCAGTCTTCAGCCACATTTTGCCGGTAGTAATCCTCCAAATCCTCCCTGTAGTTAGAATAACTCTGTGTCCAGTTTATAGCCGGATAGTGCCTTGCATAAGCAAGCTCCCTGTCCAGCATCAGAAAAACACCGCTGTTCTGCAGAAGTGTCTGTGTTACAGGTTCGGCAAAATCAGCCCCCGGAGGGGAAACGGAAAGAACCATACTCAAAGAACCTGTTTTATCTTCTACTGCCGTTTTAACAGCACCAGCTCTTTCAACATAAGAAGCAATGCGGGAGCTCATATAGGTAGGATACCCTTCCTCGCCCGGCATCTCCTCGAGTGAAGAAGAAATTTCCTTAAGGGCTTCCGCCCATCGGGAAATACTGTCCGCCAGCAACAAAACATGATAGCCCATACGGCGGTAATATTCACCGGCACAAACTGCCATGTAAATCGAAGATTCCCTGGCAGCAACAGGCATATTGGAAGTGTTCACCACAAAAACAGTCCTGTCTCTTAACAACCTGTCTTCCCGCTCATCTTTTATAGTGGTAAATTCCTCTATCATCTCGGCAATTTCATTTCCCCTTTCGCCACAGCCCACATAAAGGACAATGTCAACATCTGCATACTTTGCAATGGACTGTTCAAGGACGGTTTTACCGGTACCGAAACCGCCGGGAATGATCGAAACACCTCCTTTCATCAGGGGAAAAAAGAAATCTATCACCCTCTGACCTGTAATAATCGGCTCTTTTAATATCTGTTTATCTCCTGAAACAAGGGGGATGCGTACCGGCTGTTGGCTATAGGAATAGATATCTGTTCCATCTTCCAGTTTTACAACAGGTGATTCCGGCAGGAATTCCCCTTCAGTTATTTCCTTCACTTTACCTTCAGCGGTGTCCGCAAAAACATAATGTTTAAAGCCTTTATCACTAAAGTAGCCCAAAGCTTCTCCGCGATAAACACTATCACCCTCATTTTTCAGCGGAGTGAAGGTAAACTTCTGTTTTAACTGATCAAAATGGTGGACGGCTTTGCCAGCAAAAAAGCTGCCTTCCTCCTCCACAATTTTCTCCAGCGGCCTTTGCAGTCCGTCAAATATATTGCCCATAAGCCCCGGGCCTAAAAAAGAGGTCAGCGGTTTTTTTAATGACTCAACTTTCTCTCCTGTGCCCAACCCTCTCGTGTCTTCATATACCTGTATTATTACATCCTCACCCGATATTTTTATAATCTCTCCGGTCAGCTCCCTTTCCCCCACAAGAACCCGGTCATAAATTCCCGCTTCCGGAAGCCGGGCCTTCACAATATATCCCGATATGCCTATCAATTTACCTTTCATGTCTGAACCTCACCTGATAACCTATTGCTCTTGAAACAAGCCTGTCCACAATATCATATGCCATCTCACCTTCTTCATAAGGTGAGGGAAGTGTGGAGACAATACCTTCAAAATTCTGCTGCAATGCATCAATTTTGCTCAGTACGTCATCATCCAGCACCCTCTCATCAATGAGTATAATGCCGAATTCCTCACTGTTTATAAGCTCTTCCACAACGCTCACCACTTTTTCTTTACCGGCAATAAACTGGGAAGCACCTGCAAGTCTGAATCCGTAATCAGCGTCTTCTGTTGTAATAAAAGCTATCTTTTTCATTTAACACCTATGCCGTAACGGCTTTATAATGACAATTCCAGAGATAATATAGGATAAAACCTTTATAGTTATTCCCGAGGCGGAACTCTCTTAAGCTATCCAGCATATTTTCTATAAGCAGAATATCCAAAATGCCCACATCGGATTCACTGAAGCCCCCGTCAAGATATGAGTCTAAAAAGGCATACAAATCCCTTTTATCCCCTTTCTCAATAATTTTTATAAATGTTTCCCTATCCAGAAAACCGCCTTTTATTATATGACTTCTTTCAAGGTTCCATTTCATCACCTTGTATGTCTGTCTGATATTGGCATGATCTATATATCTGCGCATAAAATTTTTGATTATCTTATTTTTCGCACTGTTTAATAAAAAACTGTAAGCTTCACTGTATATATCATCCTCCATTTCACCGTAAAATTCATACTCCTTCTTTAACACAAGCATCTTCAATATCGGTATTTTTTCAGGCAACTCATCTTTTATTTTTTTCAGAGAATCAACCTTAATAAAAAACCTCTTTAACTCTTCCGTAAGAAGACTCTCCTCAAAAACCTCTTCAATTTTCTTATCCGTCCCACGGAAAAATTTATACCGCAAAATATTTATAACCTTTTTCAGCTCCATAACGGCAAAAAACGGATAAAACATATCGGTAAGCCTTGCATTCATATTTGAATGCACCCACATTATCTCTTTTGCACCCCTTTTCGGATAATCCTGATAAAGTCTGGTCATAAGTCTGCTGACCAGATATTCAGTGGGATAATTTTTCCCGCTAAATTTTATCACCGAGTTTTTCATAAACCTTTCCCATAATTTCCGGCAGTATTTCAGGCCAGATTTTTTCAAACCGGCTCTTAATAGTGTTATCAATCAGAAACGTTCCATCTTTATTCTCTGCAATAAATCCGCCGGTAATTTTTTCGTTAACGGCTACTTCGGAATGCGGGAAATATTTCTCCGCCAGTTTTATATCTGAGTCACTGACATACAGCATTTCCCAATTCCCCGTATTGAGCTCTTCTTTGTGTCTTTCAAAAAAATCTTCAGCCGATTCTTTCCAGATTTTTTCCACCAGTTTTTCAGCGTGTTCTCTGCACTTTTGTGAAATGAAATACTCAATCTCAAGGTCATACTTTAACTTTTCCTTCTGGAAAGCTTTTTCCTCTTTCCTTTTTATCTCATTTCTGATCTTTTCTTTTTCACTGCTGAACGTATTTTCGATATCTTTTCGTTTATTCTCGTATTCGTTTTTCAGCTGCTCAATCTGAAGTTCATGTTCTTTCTTCAGCTGCTCAATCTCTTCATCTGCTTTTTCTCTTATTCTTTCCATCAACTTTCTCTGAGACATAGGAAATCACCCGAAAAGCAGCATTGAAGCGACAACAAAACCGAGAATAACCATAGTTTCGGGAATAGCCACAAGAATAATTATTGTACCCCGAAGTTCCGGTTTTTCAGCCAATGCACCTGCGCCGGCAGCTCCTATCTTTGACTGAGCCCACGCTGTTGCCAGAGCGGGTATTCCTATTGCCAGTGCCGCAGCGAAAGCCTTCCATACAATTTCCATAACAAGCCTCCCTTTATTATTTTTTTAATGGTTTGAAACCTTTTCCTTCCGACTCCAGAAATTTACTGAAAAACTCCACATAATTGAGCCTCAATGAATGTATAGTTGGGGAAAACACCCCAAGAAGAAGATTTAAAAGGTGCAGCAGTACAGCTATAAAAATCCCCAGAAAAATATTCCCGGCTTTTCCCGAAAGCATATTTGCCACATGTGCGAGCATTACCGAAGCCAGTCCGATTGCCATTATACGGACATAAGAAATGATGTTCCCCATACTCTTCAAAATTTCCAGAGGAGCAATAAGTCCGCCCAGTATTACCAGAACAAACGTCAGTCCCACAATTATCCATATCAAACTCATACTGAGCAGCCCCTTCTCCCATTTAAAAAGAACGACTAACAGTACAACGCTGGCAGCAATAAGTATTGTCATGGCAAGGCTTGTGATAAAACTTTTCAGATTTTTTGACCTTATCGAAGATATGCCGTTTAAAACAAGGCCTAAAAGTACGTGGAAAACACCGATGGATACTGCCAGATAAGCGGTTGTCAGGATTTCCTCTTCTCTATCCACAAGAATCGGCTCCAATCCGAAAATATGTCTGCCGAAGGAACCGAAGAATTCCCCGTACAAAAACCCGAAAATTATTGTATAGACGGCACATACGGAAAAAACTTTACCTGCATCGGAAACAGTTGTGTCAGGTTTGCTCAAAAAAATCATTGCAAGTGATATAATAAGGATAATAATACCATATCCCATGTCACCCAAAATCATTCCAAAAAAAACGGGAAGAAATATACCGATAAAAATAGTAGGGTCGAATGAGGTATAAGAAGGAAGAGGCAGAAAACGTGTAAAAAGGGAGAAAGGCTTAAAGTAAGTTGAGTTATGCAGCATCACAGGAATTCTGTTCAGGTCAGCCTGAGTGATTTCCAGCTCTTTAATATCAATCTCCTCAAGGCAGTAATCTGCTATAGCATTTTTCAGTTTTTCCAGATCCTTTGAAGGCAGCCAACCAAAAATAACAAAGCAGTATTTGGTCTCATATATAATATTTTTCGCACTTATAAGGTTTAAACGTGCATTAATCCAATTCAGAACACTCTGGTAAACGGGAAGCCATCTGACGGCAAAATTATGCAGTTCATCTTCCTTTCTCAAAATTTCGTTTTCCATATTTTTAATTTTGTCAGAAATGTATGAAAGTTTTTGGAAAAAGGATTTGGACTCAAGCTCTTCGGGGAACTGATACTCCTTCACATTTTCCATACTGAGCTTTTTCCTTACAGGCTCAGCAAACCTCTCATCAAAAACATAAATAACTGCAATGGATTTATCATCCAGTATCCTTGAGAAAACCTCATAGGCATTATCTGTGATTTCCTCCACTATCAAATTAAGATTTTCCAGATATTTTTTATCTTTTAAAATCAGTCCCACTGCATCAGAACTGAGAAGGCGGTAATCTTTGGTGGCAATGTCTTCAAAAGCCGTTAGAAAACTTCTGTGCTTCTCCAGAGAACTGAGATTCTGTTTTAAGTTGTTGATTTCCTCATTGATAGTTCTGGAATACTCTTTATGCTTATCCACAAGATTTTTTAAAAAATCCAAAACATTTACAGGATTTATGTAGCTCTTGCGTACTTCAACTTCAGGCAGATAGGAGAACAGTTCGTTAATTTTTTGTTTGAATTCTTCAAGATATACTTTCTCGGTTATTTCTTTTTCGGTAACATGATACCTTTTTTCCGGGCTCTCAATCTCTTCCTCGAAACGCTCAATCTGCATGCATTCAAGCTGCTGAATAACATTGAGCACATTATCAGAGCATTCTTTGGGTCCTACGATGCGGACCTTTGACATTTTCACTATCATAAAATCAATCCAGTATTTCTTTTATGTAGGGTTCTATAATCGTTTGTAAAAAAGAAAATTCCAGATTTTTAATTCTTTCGTTACGCTCTTTGAGGTTTTGCAAATCTTCTTTAAATTTGTACTCAAAATCTTTTTTGCACTCTTCTCTGAAAATTTCTAAATCCTGCTTTAGATTTTCCTGCAAAGAAGCTATCTTCTCTTCAAGCTCATTTTTGAACTGTTTCAATTCAGAATCAAATTTCTTCTGCTCTTCATTGATTTTTTCCGTTACCTCATGCTCCACATCTAAAACTTCTTTAAGATTATCATTATCCATATTAAATTATACCATTCACAAAACCATTTTCAAAATGAAATGAATTATTAATAATCTGTTCAATTTTCTTTTCTGTTGTATTTCCGGAAATTTCGGGATAAAAGCGGATTTGTATTTATATTTTTGAGGATAAAAAGTTAAATGGACAATCTCAAGGCCAAAGGAATAGTACTGGCGGCCACCGGTGTTTTTATAATAAGCTTTGATGCCCTTCTTGTCAGAATTGCCTACACAAATATTTGGAATATTATATTCTGGCGGGGAATCTTTATGGGGATTTCACTCACTGCTTTTCTCATTTTCAGAGACGGTTTTAACAGACTTCTGGATTTCAGAAGCAACTGGTTCAAAACTCTTCTGTCTTCAGCAATTTTTGTTGTAAGCGGTGCCGGATTTGTTCTGTCTGTTGAAAATACAACTGTCGCCAATACAGTTGTTATTCTCAGTATGGCTCCGCTTTTCGCCGCACTTTTCACAAGAATTTTTCTGGGAGAACCGGTTAAAAGTAAAACGTGGATTGCCATGATAATCTCACTTATAGGCGTTATAATAATTTTTCAGGATTCTCTGGGAAGTTTAAATTTAAAGGGGGATATCATAGCTGTCATAACAGCCGCTTCCATGGGTCTTAATCTCACATTTCTGAGGAAAAATCCGGAATTGAAAAGAACTCCGATTGTCTGTATCAGCGGCTTCATGCTGGGATTTGCTTTTCTGCCGCTGGCTGCACCTCTTGATATGGGTGTTAATTCTTATATTGTGCTTGGAATCATGGGGCTTTTTCAAATGCCCATGGCAATGATTTTTATGGCAAGCGCCACAAGATATATTACTTCGCCGGAAGCCAGCATGTTTCAGCTGATAGAATCTGTGCTTGGGCCTGTCTGGGTTTGGCTTGCAATTGGTGAGAAACCGCCGGAAGCCACTTTCATCGGTGGTGCAATAATACTTCTTACTCTCTTTGTTCACTCTTATACCGAACTAAAACGCAGAAAATCCAAACCGGATATTCTCCAATAAAAAAGCGGAGGTTTTCCTCCGCTTTAAGTTATTGCTGCATATTTTCCATTTCCACGGGAAAACGCTCATCCATTTTGCCGGGCTGGATACTGCTGTCAGTAAAATTATCCATTCCTACATTCTGATGCATATATCTGAAAGCATTTCTCATTTTTACAGTCATATTGTCAGTGGAATTGTCCTGACTGCAATAATATCCCATATATTCACCCATTCTAAGAGACGTCTGCACCATATTCCTGTATGATGAATTATCCCTTGCTCTGGCCACAAAGTCCTCAAATACTGCATTGCCGGAAGGAAGGCCAAGCTCCTGCATTACCTGGTTTCTCGCCTCTTCAAAGGTCATGTTGTCATTGTCATTATTCATATAGTACCAGTGAAGCGATGTAAAAGGTGAGATTACCCTGTATGAATCGTTGTCCATAGATACCATTGTCAGATTATTTCTCAGCATCTCTGAAGTACCGTTGTCAAAATGCTCATAAGTTTGATTAGCAATCCCCAGTGCCACAACTGCACATTGGGATGCATTGTCAGGTAAACTTAAAGAATAATTGCCGTTTTCGTCTGTCCAATCCACTGTGACTTCATTGTAATCTTGTTCCAGATTGTTATTACAGTCGAGGAAAACTTTAGCGCCATCCAGATATCCGTCCACTACCACACCGGATAGAGTTGAATCCGTGGTTGATCCTGTGCTGTCTGAAGAACTGCTGCCGCATGCAGAAAGCGTGAACAGTAACAGAACTGTTGCAATCCCTAAAATAAGTTGTTTAAAATATTTCATTACTACCTCCTTGTTTTTTCTTGTGTACTGAACGAAAGAAAAACAGAAACGTTACAAATTTTTTATCAGAATGTAACTTTTTTGTTGCTCACACGTCTTATACCTGAATACAAATATACAAAATTGTGTTGGTAAATTAAAATATACGGCTATATTAAAACAATGAGCGAGAATATATGACTTTTGATAAATTTTACTCGGAAACCAAAGACGGTTTTTTCAAATATCTGTATTATCTCTGCAGCGACTATGAAACAGCCAGTGACATATTCCAGGAAAGTTACTTCAAAATGTATCAAAAATACCAGGATAATCCAAACAAAGGACTGTTATACAAAATAGGCAAAAACGCTTTTCTGGATACAAAACGCAAAAAAAGGGAAGTATATGTAGAACAGGATTTTTTGTCCTCTTTTAAAGATGAGCACAATAACGTATCAGCGGAAAAGGAAGATGATTTTCTTGAAAAGATGCTTGCAAAACTGGACGATGAAACAAAACATATCTTCACACTTAAAATCATTAATGATATGAAATACAGGGAAATCGCCGAAATAACAGGGCATTCCGAAGCTAATATAAAGGTTATAATACACAGAGCCAGGAAAACTCTGAAAAAACACTTCAAGGAGGTTTAGCTATGAAGGAGTTTTTAGTTTCTCAATTTATAGATGATGAACTTAACTTAAAAGAGAAAAAACTGTTTGTGGAGAATGTGCACAAGGAGGAAGAGTTTTACGAAGAAACAATATCCTCACTTGATTTTGAGATGGTAATGAAAAACAAGATTTCAGAAGTACAGACACCCCGTCTGGATATTCCGAAAGGAAAAAAAGCACCGTCTTATAAAAATCTCACACGCTTCACACAACTGCTTGCTGCTTCTATAATCATTATTTTTGCCTTGAGTATTTTCAGTAATCAACCGGCTACTCAAAAGGCAGAGAAATTTGTAAATTACAGGTTTGTAATATACAAGCCGGAAGCTGAAAAAGTGGAGATATCCGGGGAGTTTACTAACTGGAAGCCGTTAAAATTAAATGAAGTAAGTCAGAGCGGTTACTGGGAAGCTGAAGTAAAACTCAAGCCCGGTGAATACAAATATTTTTACCTGATCAACGATAAAAAAGTTGTTGCTGATCCCACTTCAATATATAAAGTAGAAGACGGATTCGGCAACAAAAACAGTATATTGAAGGTTAATGCATGATAAAATTAAAAGTTGGTACAATTATTATACTTTTTTTAGCAGTAACAGCATGCTCAAGGCATTACGTCAAGCAGTCGGAAGACTCTCTTTCGTTTTATTACAATGGAAATGGAGCAGAGAAAGTCATCTTCTATTCAGACATAAACAATTATGCCGGCAGTCATTTCAAAAGAAATGAGGGATACTGGATATATACCTTAGACAAACCGGCAAATGTAGAAGAAATAAAGTTTTTTTATAAAGTGGACGAGAAGGTATATCTTCCTGAATGCATGATGAAAATTAAAGACGAATTTGGCGGAAAATTATGTATTCTGGAATTTTAATGTAACCAAAGCACAGTTAATCCGTTTTATATTTAAAAGGTTATTGGAGGAAGCAAAATGAACAAAATAACAATAACAGCTGCTTTTCTATTGAGCATAGTATTGAATACATTTGTCTCTGCCGCGGAAGTGAAAATGGATGAGCTGATAAGCAATACTCCCGCCGAATTGCAGAATCAGGTGCGTCAAGCCGCAACTGAGTCAAGGGAAGTTGCTGAAACATTACAGAATATGTACCAGCACGGATACAGCAAAAGTACCGTCAGCAATTTCCTTAACAAGGTGGAAGATTACCAGCAGCGGGGATATCCTGTCAGTGATTTAACAGATAAAGTAAACGAGGGTATAGCAAAAAATGTAAGAGGGCAGATGATTAGCCGTGCTTTGAACCAAATGGCTCAGAGGCAGGAGTTCGCATCAAAATTTGCAGCTCAGTTTGCATCAAAGAAATCTGTCAGGCAGCAGATTGAAGAAAATGTGAAAGAAGCTATGGCAGCCGGTATGAAAAAAGAAGATATCCAGGCAGTCGGCAGTATGCTTAATCAAAATATGCAGCAAAACCGCAATATGTCTCAAATGGCAAAAGAGGTTACGGAAACAGCTAAAACCATGAGTAGACTGGGAGTGCAGTCATCACAAATCAATGGAGTTTTGAATCAGGCAATGCAGCATAATTTTACTCATCAGGAAATGAGCCAGATGAGACAAAGCTTCAGAGAAAATTTTTCAAGCACCCATACCGGCAGATTTACAGAAAATGTGTCCAAAAGTATAGGTGCCGGTTACAGAGGCGCTTCTGCAGTGGGGCATGCCGATGGAATGAACGGCAGTAGAGGCGGTATGTCAGGCTCCGGACAGCAAGGTGCCGGCGGAATGAGTGACGCCGGAGGTATGGGAGGTCACGGTGAAGGTTCCGGTTCGGGTGGTAACGGCGGTGGCGGAGGCAACCGTTGATAGTTAAACGTTCAATGTTCGTGAAAGTGGAAGTAAACATTTATTTATAGTTGCTTTTGGCTATTCGGGTAAACTTATCACTAATTCTCCACTCAACCCGTACACGATTCAACAAATTATTACTTCCCCACTTCCGCTTCAAGACGGTCTATCACCTCTTTTTGTCCCTGCAGCGTAAAAATAACATAGGTGCCTAAAAATTCCCTGTTCACAATCTTCAGATAATATATGCCGGCAAGATATTCCAGATGGTTGATTTTATCGTACCCTATTTTTACAGGTTTTTTATAGAGTTTTGCAGTATCAATTACCGTTGCATCGTTAAGTGCCCGGTTTGCACTCTCGGTATACGCTTTTACAAGTCCTCCGGTTCCCAGAAGTATCCCACCGAAATATCGGACGGTAAAAACAGCCGTATTTATTATATCATTATGGTATAAAATATTCAGGGTGGGTTTGCCGGAAGTATTTTTCGGCTCACCGTCATCCGTACAGTTTTCATCTATCTGCTGATCTTCCTGCAGATGCCTGTATGCCCAGACAATATGCCTTGCCTTGGGATGCTGCGTTTTCAGTTGTTCGAGTTTACCTTCAAAATTTTTATAAGGAACAACGTATGATATAAACTTTGACTTTTTCACCTCGTATTCCCCATAGCCTTCTTTTATCACCGTATACATCTATTAGTAAACCCCATCATCTCTCATTCATTTACTGATTAATATATCATTTCGCAATAATATGCAATTCTCACAAAATTGGCACCAGCTCAACAACGAGTAAATCCTTGAAATTTTTACATTAAATTTTATTATTAATTGTAATTGTTTAATTAGTCTTAAAGGTTTACAGCATATGCTCCATAAATTTGCAGGAGGTTCATATGACAGTTGAAAACATTAATTCTCATGGGCACGATACTTTTGAAATCAGAGGAAAGAATGTAAATATTTTTACGGATCCTTTTCAACTGACTACTGAAAGCAAGGCTGATATTATTTTGGTTACTCATTCACATCATGATCACTGCAGCCCTGATGACATTGCCAAACTGTTAAAAAATGATACGGAAATTGCCGCTTCACAAGATTGCAAAAGTAAAATTAACGGCAGCGTTACGGCAATGAAACCCGGTGACAGTGTTGAAATAAAAGGAGTAAACATTGAAGCAGTGCACGCTTACAATATCGGGAAAGACTTTCACCCCAGAGAGAATAACTGGCTGGGCTTTATCTTTGATTTGGACGGCACCAGATATTATCTGGCCGGGGATACGGACTTTATCCCTGAAATGAAAAATTTAGAAGATATAGATATAGCTTTTATCCCTGTAAGCGGCACATATGTAATGACGGCTGAAGAAGCCGTGGAAGCAGCCCTTGCAATCAACCCAAAACTGGCTATCCCCATGCACTACGGTGCTATTGTCGGCTCAGAAAGTGACGCTGCACTGTTCAAGGATAAACTGGAAGGGAAAATACCGGTAAAAATTCTTGATAAAATTTAATTATTTGTGCTCGTAACCTTTTGATGATATGCTTACCCGTTTCTTTCCGTTGTCCAGGAATACGCCGGAGCCTTTTTGCGTGTAACCAATATCGTACACTTCGATTCCTTTTTCTTTAAGAGAGTTATCAACGGCGTGTTCCTTTTTTGCTGTAAAAAGAAGGGCAAATTCTTCTCCGGAATTAATGAAATAATCAACTTTATCCACATCAAACTGCTTAAGATGTGAAAACGGAAGCCGCTTTTCTTCTATAACTATTTTCACACCGCTTTCTTCGCTCAAATGAGAAGCATCCCTGCCAAGCCCGTCGCTTATATCTATACAGCTTGTAACAGTACCTACATTACCCAGAACTTCTCCAAGTTCCTTCTCAGCCATCATTTTATAATGCTGATAAGCATCGATATCAAAGTCAGAACCGAGTTCTTTTTCAAGGGAAATACGTGCCAGCCCCAGCGGTCTGGAAAGATATACTCTTTCACCTTCCCCCGCTCCGCTTCTGGAAAGTAAAAAACGCCCCTTTTTACCTATAACGGTCAATGAAACAAAAAGATCATTTGAGGCAGAGGTGGTGTCTCCTCCTATAACCTCAACATCATACAGACCGGCTGATTTTTTTATTGCTTCGATTATATTCTTTTTCTCACCTTCCCTTGCTTTGGGGACAGCAATTCCCAGCAGAACATATTTTGGATTACCCCCCATAGCGGCAATGTCGCTGATATTTGCTGAAAAGACCTTCAAAACAACATGTTCTGCAGGAGTAGTTTTTAAGAAGTGAATTCCTTCACATACAATATCCTTTGCCGCAAGAAAGTTATCGAAGAGCGCAGCATCATCCCCGATCCCCGGCGTTGAATCACATCCCTTACATTTTTCCTTCAATAATTTAATAAATTCAAACTCTTTCATAACTCCTCAACAAGCTCTCTGAGTATTCGCGTTTCCCGATAAGGATTTTCAGACGCACATATGGCAGAAACAACGGCAATACCGTTTAAACCGGTATTTTTCAGCGAATCCACATTTGTTCTGTTAATACCGCCTATACCCACCGACGGAATATCTGCCGCAAAAGCTAATTCCCTTATTTTCCCCTTATCCAGAATCTCCCTTAAATCCCTTTTGGTTGAAGTATCGAAGATAGGCCCTATACCGATATATGCGGCACTGCAGGAAGCAGCATACTTAACATCATCGGAATTGTTACATGAATATCCGTAAAAAAATTCACCGAACTCATTCCCGGCAATATCAAGCGGTATGTCCTTATCTCCCAGATGCACCCCGTCTGCTGCCAATATCCTGGCTATATCAAGTCTGTCATTCACAATAAAGGGGATGTTGCTGTTTCTGCAAAATTCGGCAGCCCTTTTGCCGTTCTCCGCTCTTTTTCTTGCAGGCACATTTTTATCCCGAAGCTGAAAAGCTGTTATCCCCCCTTCAATCACCTGCTCCATAAATTCATCAAGTGGAAGCTTGAGCATGGAGCTCTCAAAAACAAGATAAAGTTTCAGGAAATCTGCTACTTCTGATCTATTTTTACTGCACATAATTTACCACACATTGTACACGAATTGATATCCATATTCTGTCTGAACCTGGATCTGGCTTTTTCAGGATCCACCGAAGTTTTAAACATACCTTCCCAGTCCAAATTCTTTCTGTATTCGCTCATTTTAATATCCCTCTGCAAAGCCCCTTTCACACCTTTTGAGATATCAGCGATATGGGCAGCTATTTTAGAGGCAATCACACCTTCCCTGACATCATCTTCATCCGGCAGACAGAGGTGCTCGGCGGGCGTAACGTAACACAGAAAATCAGCTCCGGCCGATGCGGCAATTGCCCCTCCGATGGCACTCGTTATATGATCATACCCCGGCGCGATATCCGTGGGAAGAGGCCCAAGTATATAAAACGGAGCATTGTTACACAAGCTTTTTTGCAGCTTCATGTTCGTCTCAATCTGGTCAAGCGGTACATGACCCGGACCTTCGATTATTACCTGTACATTTTTTTCATAAGCCCTTTTGGAAAGCTCACCTAAAATAATTAATTCATCAATCTGGGGTCTGTCTGTAGCATCCGCTATTGAGCCCGGCCTGAAGCCGTCACCGAGGCTCAATGTAACATCATATTTGTAAGCAATTTCAAGCAACTCGTCAAAATATTCATATAACGGATTTTCTTTACCGTTTTTCCTTATCCAGTCGGCGAGAATTGAACCACCCCGGCTGACAATGCCGCAAACCCTGTCACTTGCATCCATCCTTTTTACAGATTCTTTTGTTACTCCACAGTGAACCGTTATGTAATCTATCCCCTGCCGGCATTGCTCATCTATCGATTTGAGAAGTTCTTCACCGTCCATCCTGTGGGTTGGAATATCTTCATCCGCCATTTTTGCAGCCACTGCATACAGAGGCACTGCACCCACCATCACAGTGGAATTTTTAAGTATACTCATCCTCGCTTCATTGAGGTCATCGCCCGTGGAAAGATCCATCACACTGTCAGTGCCGTATTTCAGAGCAACCTCAAGTTTCCGCACCTCTCTCTCTATGGAAGGGCAGTCACCGCTGGTACCGATATTGGCATTTATCTTTGTTTTTAAGCCCTGACCTATGGCCATAATGTTCTTAAAATCATGGTTTATATTTTTGGGGATTACGGCCACGCCTTCGGCTATTTTCTTTCTAATTTCCTCAGCAGCCAGGTCTTCATGTTTAGCGGCAATTCCCATTTCAGGTGTAATCCTGCCCTTTTTTGCAGCTTCAAGTTGTGTCATAAGCAATCTCCTCAATTTTTAAAGCTTTGAATAATTCAGGAAGCGCGGCTTCAGTCGGCAAAGTTTTTTAAAACTCAGCATTTAGAAGTTTGCGGGACTAAAGTCCCACTTCCAAAAATATGAAAAAGCACATTGTTCAAAGCTTACATTTTGCATACTAAAACAAAAAAACCACCTGACACCGACGCGCCAGATGGTTTTATTATAAACTCACCCGTTCCCTGCGCCGGAATTACCCGATCAGGTTCGAGGGGTATTTTCTCAGCCCAGAATGAGCACCCCCACGGTTTCCCATATTTAATTTATTATAATATATAAATATATTTTTTAAAGGTAAAATCAGAATTTAACAGAAAAACCCCTGAATTCACCTGTGTATTCCTTTTCAATAATGTCAAGATCATCTACATACGCCATACTCGGGCCGGCTTTCAGACTGCTGCATAATTCGTTCAATGCTCGGTCATCCCCTTCAGCAACTACTTCAACCGTTCCGTCAGGCAGGTTTTTTACATAGCCTTTAATTCCCAGTTTATCAGCTATACTTTCAGTAAAAGCTCTAAAACCAACTCCCTGTACTCTGCCCTTAACAATAATCTCATATCTCGGCATGAACTACACCTCTTTTATACCGTCAAAACCTTTCTGGAGGGCTTCCCTGTTTAGCGGAAGAAGATCATGATGTCTTTTGCTCAATGCACTTTTCAGCATATCTTTGGCAACATCAATATCAAAAAGCTTTGAGACCTTCAAAAGACCTCCTATCATCACCATATTTGAAATTTTCGGACTGCCCAGCTCATTAGCAGTTTTAGTAGCATTTATTCCATAAAAGGTAACATCCTCTCTGGTTAAATATTCTTCCGAAACCAGAGATAAGTCAACCACCGCTTTGGCGTTTTTTTTGAATTTAGGTTGAAACTTAACAAGAGAAGGGTAGTTCATAATAAGTCCGTAAAGAGGATTGGATATTATCGGAGAGCCTATTTCCTCACTGGAAATCACAACAGCACAGTTTGCCGTTCCGCCCCTCTGTTCGGCTCCGTAAGACGGAAACCATGTCACATGCAGGTCGCTGTGAACTGCCATATGTGCCAGAATCATACCCGCACTCAATATCCCCTGTCCGCCGTGACCGGCCATTATACAGTCAAAATACATTATTCTTCTCCCCCGATATCTTTAAATACTCCGAGCGGGTAATAACTTTCCATAGCATCGCCCACCCACCTAACGGCTTCAGCAGGTGTTTTACCCCAGTTAGTGGGACATGCAGAAAGTATTTCAACAAAAGAAAACCCTTTGTTTTCCTTTTGAAGACCAAAGGCATATTTAATAGCTTTTTTAGCTTTGTTAATATTTTTCGGGTCAGTTATCTTCACCCTTGCTGAAAAAACAGGGGCATCAAGACCAGCTATAAGCTCAGCCATTTTAAAGGGGAACCCGTCAGTAGCTGTCTTTCTTCCTTTCGGTGTTGTTGTTGTAACCTGTTCGGGCAATGTCGTTGGTGCCATCTGCCCGCCCGTCATGCCGTAATTGGCGTTATTTACAAAAATAATCGTTATATTTTCACCTCTTCCGGCCGCATGCATTATTTCACCCATGCCTATGGATGCAAGGTCTCCGTCTCCCTGATAGCTGAAAACAGTCAAATCACTTTTCACCCTTTTAATTCCTGTGGCAAGGGCCGGAGCCCTTCCGTGGGGAGCTTCAATGATATCCGTATTGAAATAGTCGTAAAGCAGAACCGCACAGCCAACCGGTGCAACTCCGACTGTTTTTTCCCTGAGATCAAGCTCGTCCAGAGTTTCGCCAACCAGTCTATGTATTACACCATGCCCGCATCCCGGGCAGTATATTGTCTTCGCATCAAGAAGACTTTCAGGCTTCTTAAAAGCAACTGTCATAACGCCTCCTTATTTCAGGCAGGAAAGTATTTTATTTTCAATTTCCTCAGGGCTGAATGTTTCCCCGCCCGGCTTGCCTGCAAAATCTATCTTCTCATCATTCTGAACAGATAATCTTACGTCAAAAAGCATCTGCCCTCTGTTCATTTCAACAACCAGTATTTTTTTCGATTGGGATGCAGCTTTTTTGAGCTCTTCATATGGGAATGGATGAACAGTCACAGGTCTGAACAGTCCAACATTATGCCCCTTTTCTTTAAAATTTTTCAGAGCTGTTTTGGCAACCCTTGCAGCTGTTCCAAAAGCCACCACAAGGACATCATATGCGCCTTCCTCGTAACTGTACTCTGTTTCATTTCTGCTTATAAGTTTAAACTTATTTTCCAAATGAAGGTTGTGCTCCAGCAGTGTACCCTCGGCCAGTCTTAACGATTTAACAGAGCGTGGGTCCCTTGATTTTGCGCCGGTTAACTCCCAGCCTTCATCAGTTTTTCCTTTTTCCTTAAATGGCGGTAAAATAACCGTTTCCGCCATCTGTCCCAATGCACCGTCACCCAGAATTATTACAGGGTTTCTGTATTTTTCGGATATCTCAAAGGATCTGTATGTCAAATCCACAGCCTCCTGTACTGTATGAGGAGCGTAAACAATCAGGTCATAATCACCGTTACCGCCGCCCCGTGTGGCCTGATTGTAATCGCACTGACTAGGGCCGATATTTCCCAGTCCTGGGCCGCCTCTGGTAATATTCACAATAACAGCAGGAACTTCTGCTCCACACATGTAGGAAATACCTTCCTGCATAAGAGCTATACCGGGGCTTGATGACGTAGTCATACAACGCTCACCGGTTGATGCTGCTCCGTAAACCATATTTATAGCTGCTACTTCACTTTCTGCCTGCACAAAAGCTCTTTCAAGATCGGGCATCCTTGCAGACATATATGCCGTTATTTCATTCTGAGGGGTTATGGGATAACCAAAGTATCCTTTTAACCCAGCTCTTACGGCAGCTTCAGCTATTGCTTCATTACCTTTCATGAGTATTTTTTCAGCCATTTCCAGCTCCTTGCTTTGCAGGCTTGTTAAGTGTAAAAACCAGATCAGGACACACGACAGCGCAGCTTTTACAAACTATGCAGCTTTCATCGTCTATGCATTCGACATAATTATAGCCTGCCTCATTAAATCTGTTTGAAAATTGTAAAATATTTTTTGGGCAGACATCTATACATAGTCCGCACCCTTTGCATTTTTCAGTATTTATGTTAACCTTTTTCATATTACCTCCGATTCCTGCGGCTGAAACTCCGGCACTATAAATATATTTGACAAAAAATTCAAGTTAAAGCTGAGTCTGCGTCGTTTAAAACTAAAGTATAAATATACTAAATTAAAATTTAGCTGCAAGTAATAATATAAATTATTGATGGTTGAAAGAGCGGTGGTTAAAGGTATTTTGAGGTGGTTGAGGTTAAGGAAATTTATAAAGTTGTATGCACGGTTGGCAGATAAACTAATTCTTGAAAAAGAATCAGCTTTAATATAAAACAAAGCAGCTTTTAAACATTGGTATTCAGGAGTAAAAGATGAGAGTTGCTGTAATTGGAACAGGTTATGTCGGGCTGGTGACGGGCTCATGCCTGGCAGAATACGGTATGTATGTCACTTGTGTGGACATAGACAAGGAAAAAATAGATAAGTTAAATAACGGGGAAATACCCATTTATGAGCCGGGATTAGAGCCGATAATAGAAAAAAATGTAAAGGAAGAGAGGCTCAAATTCACCACAGACATCGATGAAACAATAAAAAACAATCTGGTGGTTTTTATAGCAGTTGGAACACCACCAAAAGAAAACGGGTCAGCCGACTTAACATTTGTAGAGAATGTTGCACGCAAAATTGCAGAAAACCTAAACGGATATAAAGTGGTTGTGGACAAAAGTACCGTACCTGTTGGAACAGGCCAGCATGTTAAAAAAATAATCAGAGATGTCGCCGGGGAGAGCAAAAGATTTGATGTGGTCAGTAACCCGGAATTTTTAAGAGAGGGCGCTGCTGTTCACGACTTTATGAAACCTGACAGGATAGTCATAGGTGCAGAGAGTGAAGAAGCTGTTGCCATTATGAAAGATGTTTACAGTGCCCACTATCTGAATGAAGCACCTTTTGTTATTACAAACATCGAGACAGCGGAGATGATAAAATATGCATCAAATGCTTTTCTGGCTTTAAAAATCACTTATATTAATGAAATCGCGAATCTCTGCGATCTTGCCGGAGCTGATGTGCATAAAGTCGCTAAAGCAATGGGAATGGACGGCAGGATTAGCCCTAAATTTCTGCACCCCGGTCCCGGCTATGGGGGCTCCTGTTTCCCTAAAGACACCCAGGCCTTGGCTTATATTGCAAAAGAGTACGGATATGATTTCAATCTTATTAACACCACCATTAAGGTTAATGAGCAGCAGAAATTCAAAATGGTTGAAAAAATTGCCCAACTGCTTGAAGTTGATCATACAAAGGAAAATGCTTTTGAAAATCTTACCATCGGGGTTTTGGGCTTATCTTTCAAGCCTAATACCGATGATATGCGGGAATCCCCGTCTATTACAATAATTAACGAAATAGTCAGCAAAAAGGGCAAAATTAAAGCATTTGATCCCATTGCTACCGATAATGCCAAGAAGATTTTCGGCAATTCAATAAACTACTGTGAAGATGAGTATTCCGCTGTTGAGGGTGCGGATTGTCTTGTAATACTGACTGAGTGGAACCAGTTCAGAAAGCTTGACATGCAAAGAATAAAAAATTTGATGAAAAAGCACTACCTGGCTGATTTAAGGAATATTTATGAGCCGGAAAAAATGCATAAACTCGGATTTAAATACACGAGTGTAGGGCGGGGTTAATTTAAGTTTTATGGATAAAAAGTTTATACGAAATTTTTCAATTATTGCACATATAGACCACGGTAAGTCTACCCTGGCTGACCGTCTGATAGAGCATACTGGTGCATTGGAAAAGCGTTTGATGAAAGAACAGTATCTTGATCGCATGGATATAGAAAGGGAAAGAGGAATAACAATCAAGGCACAGACAGTCAGGCTGCATTACAAAGCTGATGATGGCAGCATTTATCAGCTGAACCTCATAGACACGCCGGGGCACGTGGATTTTACTTATGAAGTATCGAGAAGTCTTGCAGCATGTGAAGGTGCTTTAATTGTGGTGGACGCTTCCCAGGGAGTGGAAGCACAAACAATTGCCAATGTCTATATGGCAGTGGACCAGGGGCTTGAGCTTATACCCGTAATAAACAAAATCGACCTGCCCAGCGCTGAGCCGGAAAAGGTAAAAAAAGAGATAGAGGACTTTATAGGTTTAGATGCCTCCGAAGCAATCCCTGCCAGCGCAAAAGACAATATAGGGACAAAAGAGATAATGGAGGCAATTGTTAAAAAGATACCTCCACCTTCAGGTGACGGAACAAAACCCACCAAAGCCCTTGTCTTTGATTCCTGGTACGACCCCTATCAGGGTGTAATAATACTTGTGAGGCTGTATGACGGCAATATCAGGGTAGGCGACAGCATTAAATTTTTAGCGACGGGTAGAGAGTATGAAGTGGACAAAATAGGGGTGTTTAATCCTCTGCCTATTTTCGAGGAAGAACTTTATTCCGGGGAAGTTGGTTTTATTATGGCCGGAGTGAAAAGGCTGAAAGATGTAAAAATAGGGGATACTATAACACTGGTAAGTAATCCTGCAACCGACTTACTGCCGGGGTTTAAAGATGTGAAACCTGTTGTTTTTTGCGGGATTTATCCAGTTGATACAAAAGATTATGACGACTTGAGAGATGCTCTGGAAAAGCTGATTTTAAACGACAGCTCAATAACATTCGAACCTGAAAATTCAGTCGCTCTGGGCTTTGGTTTCAGATGCGGATTTTTAGGTTTGCTGCACATGGAAATTATACAGGAAAGGCTTGAAAGGGAATACGATCTCAATCTTATAACAACTGCCCCCACCGTTGTTTACCATGTTTTCAAAAAAGACGGAGAAATGGTTGAAGTGGACAGTCCGGTTGATCTGCCGGAGGTTACGGAAATTGAAAAGATAGAAGAGCCGTTTATAAGAGCAACAATAATACTACCCAGCGACTTTGTGGGGCCGGTGATTCAGCTTTTACAGCACAGAAGAGGCATCCAGAAAAACATGAATTTTCTCTCTGAGACAAGAGTCATTCTTGAATACGACATTCCTCTGGCAGAAGTTGTCATGGATTTTTACGATAAACTGAAATCATCATCGAAAGGATACGCTTCATTTGATTATGAGCCGGCGGGTTACAAAGAATCGGATATGGTAAAACTGGATATTCTTATCAATAAAGAGCCTGTGGACGCATTAAGCATAATTGTACACAGAGATCAGGCTTATTACAAAGGTAAGGAACTCGTGGAAAAATTAAAAGAAGTAATACCGAGACAGATGTTCGATGTTGCAATACAGGCGGCTCTGGGTAATAAAATTATAGCCCGTTCAACTGTAAAGGCTTACCGTAAAAACGTTACGGCCAAATGTTACGGAGGTGACATCACCCGTAAGAAAAAACTGCTTGAAAAGCAGAAGGAAGGCAAAAGGCGCATGAAACGAGTAGGTAAAGTTGATGTCCCTCAGGATGCTTTCCTTGCAATTTTAAAGATCGGCGATGACAGTTAGTGAGGAAAAATATGGCAGAAAAAGAACATAAAAGTAAATTCAGAGATACCTTTGATTCAATTATTGTAGCTTTTGTAATTGCAATGATCATAAGAGCTTTTTTTGTACAGGCGTACAAAATACCCTCCGGCTCTATGCTCAACACACTTTTAATAGGTGATCATATTTTGGTCAATAAGTTGGCGTATTCTTTCAGTAAGCCTGATTACAAAGATATAATTGTTTTTGAATACCCCCTTGACCCGTCCAAAGATTTTATCAAAAGGGTTATCGGCACACCAGGTGATGAAATCAGACTGGACGGTAAGAACGTGTATCGGAACGGGCACCTTTTGAAAGAAAAGTACGCACGATATACAGACTCAAGTCAGCTAAGCACTTTTTTGGGGAACAGATTTCACACAGAAAATTTTACTGTCCCTGAAGGGAAATATTTTGTCATGGGTGATAACAGAGACTCCAGCTTTGACGGAAGGTACTGGGGATTTGTTTCCAGAGATATGATAAAGGGTGAAGCTTTTATCATATACTGGTCATGGGATACAAGAGACGGTATTGATATCCGATTTAACAGAATTCTAAATCTTATTAATTGAAAAATTTTTTATTTTAATGCTATAATTAAAAATATAAGGCAGACAGTGGTACTGAGTCTGTAATACTTATGATATATGTTTAGGCGGAATCATATATCAGGATTGGACAAAGTTACATTTAATCCCGATTTAAAAAACATTTTCACAGGAAAAGCCAATGATATTTAGGATTATAAAAATAGCAGTCATTGTCATTTTCATCTACCTTGCTTTTATCCTGACGCTACCTTGGATAAAATATTACATATTCAAATCCGCTACACTTGAAATTATAAGTAATGACGAAAAGATTTCACGAAAAGCACTGACCGACAGTATCAAAGAGCAGGCTCATGATCTGAATATAACACTCGGGAAAAATGCTATAAAAATAGAGGATTTAGGAAAAGCAACCTCTTACACCGTTCAGTATTCTGATAATGTGAGCATACCTTTATTGAAAAAAAACATTATATTTAAACATAAAATTGAGCAAATAGAACCGATAGAGGGTGGAAATGTCTCTGAAATTTGACAGAATTCTTTTAAAACTCAGCGGCGAAGCCCTTATGGGCAGGCTGAATTATGGTATTGACGGCGACACGGTAAAGTACATTGCCGAAGAGATACAAAGCATTCATAATCTCGGCGTAAAAATAGGTGTTGTAATAGGCGGAGGCAACATTTTCCGAGGTGTATCTGAATCAGCCAAAGATATGGACAGAGTATCGGCTGATTATATGGGGATGCTGGCCACGATAATGAATTCCCTTGCGCTGCAGAACGCCCTGGAAACATTAAACGTACAAACACGTGTTCAAACGGCTATTGAAATGAGAGAGATTGCTGAACCCTTTATCAGGCGGAGAGCCATGAGGCACCTTGAAAAGGACAGAGTGGTTATTTTCGGTGGAGGAACGGGCAACCCTTATTTTACAACAGATACAGCCGCAACGCTGAGGGCATCGGAAATTAATGCCGAAGTTGTCATGAAGGCAACAAAGGTTGACGGCGTTTATTCCTCCGATCCTGTAAAAGATCCGGATGCCACAAAGTATTCCACAATAAAATATCTGGATGTGTTAAACAAGGGATTGAAGGTTATGGATTCAACTGCTATTAGTATGTGTATGGACAACAGCATACCGATAATAGTATTCGATCTTTTCGGTAAAGGTAATTTAAAAAGAGTTGTTACCGGAGAAAAAATAGGAACATTGGTGGAGGGATAGCCATATGTATAATGATGTAATCAAAGATTTAAAAAAACAAATGAAGAAAACACTTGAACATTACAGGGATGAGCTGAGAAGTGTCAGGACAGGCAGGGCTTCCGTTACTATGTTTGACAATGTAAAGGTGAATTATTACGGGTCTCCGACTCCGGTTTCACAGGTTGCCACATTGCAGGCGCCGGATGCGAGACTTGTAACAATTCAGCCGTGGGATCCCAATATGATTGCTGAAATTGAGAAAGCTATTCAATCGAGCAACATGGGATTCAACCCATCCAATGACGGGAATATCATACGCGTTCCCATCCCTCAGCTTACTGAAGAGAGGCGTAAAGAGATAATGAAAATGGTTAAAAAAATGTCGGAAGAAGCCAAAATCGCTATAAGGAACGAGCGTCGAAGCGGTAACGAGGATATAAAAAGATTAGAAAAGGAAAAAGAAATCTCTGAAGATGAAGCCAAGAAAGCTTTGGAACAAATTCAGAATCTAACGGATGAATATATCGACAAAATTGATGAGCTTACAAGCAAAAAAGAAGACGAGGTAATGCAAATATAATGGAGTCCTTGCCGCGACACGTTGCTATCATCATGGATGGCAACGGCCGATGGGCTAAACGCAGGGGTCTGCCGAGGATTTTTGGTCACAGGGAAGGCGTAAAGGCTGTAAAGCGTATTGTAAGTCATGCTGCAAAATGCGGGATTAAACATCTTTCTCTTTTCGCTTTTTCCACTGAAAACTGGTTGAGACCTGCTGAAGAAATAAACGCCCTGATGAAAATATTGAGCGAGTTTATTGATAAAGAGCTCAATAATATCATTAATGAAAACATTAAGTTGACCGTTTCCGGACGTACCGATATGCTCCCTGCAAATGTCATTGCCAAGCTTGATAACGCACTTCACCTGTCAGATTCAAACACCGGCCTTAATTTGAATTTATGCCTCAGCTATGGCGGAAGACATGAAATAATTGATGCTGCTGTTAAATTTGCCCGGGATTATTCAAACAATAAGTTACAGCTCGAAGATGCCGATAAAATTTTTGAGAATTATTTATATAACCCGGACATACCGGATGTTGATTTGTTGATAAGGACAAGCGGGGAAAAGCGCATAAGCAATTTTATGCTTTGGCGGCTTGCATATGCTGAACTTTACTTCACCCAGACATTGTGGCCCGGCTTTTTTGAAGATGAGTTCGATCTCGCTTTGGAAGAGTATGCTGCAAGAATTAGGCGTTTCGGCAAGACAGATGAACAAATACACAAATAAAATGAGGAGCGTTTTTGAGTAATCTTTTAAAGAGAGTATTGACTGCCGTATTAATCATTCCTCCTATTATTATTGCCATTATTTACTTTAATGATGTCGCTTTTTTTATCGGGCTTGAAGTCATTATACTGATTGCAACAATAGAGTTTTCTTCTTTATTGACTAAATCGGGGTTATCGTTTCTTCGGTTCCCGACCTTTATTGGAGCATTCCTTATCCCTTTTGCATTTCTGATGAAGGATCTTAACATTTTTCTTTTCACTGTTTTTCTTGTTTCCTTTCTATCGCTTGTTATAAAGCTTTTTGGTTCAAAGCCTCTGGATGACAATTTCAAAACCGTATCTGTCACTATGCTGAATGTTTTCTATATACCCTTTTTTCTCTCTTTTATTCAACTTTTGAGACATTTCAGTTATCATCATATATTCTACCTCCTGATCATAATCTGGATTAGCGACACTTTTGCTTATTTTTTCGGGACAAAATTCGGCAGAACCAAACTTTATAAAATAATCAGCCCCAAAAAAAGTGTCGAAGGCCTGATAGCTGCTTTTGCGGGCGGCATTATCGGTGGGCTAATTTATTCAAATATTTTTGGTCTCTTCAACATAATGCATACAATAGTTACTGCACTGCTAATTGTAGCATCCGGCTCAATTGGTGACCTAATCGAATCCATGTTTAAGCGGCGCGCCGGCGTTAAGGACAGCGGGAATCTTTTTCCCGGCCACGGAGGGATGCTGGACAGGCTGGATTCTCTGATATTCGCTGCTCCGGTGCTTTATTTCTATTTAACACTGGTAACCAAATTATGAAGAATATCGGAATAATAGGGGCAACCGGTTCAATCGGCATCCAGGCCGCAGAAATTATTTATAAGCACAGTGAATTTTTTAATGTCAAGTTTTTATCCTGCCACAACAATGTAAACGAGTTATTGGACCTGATTTCCCTTCTTAGACCTGAATATGCAGTTATTACAGGAGATAAAACTATTCCTGAGGGCTTAACCGAGACAAAAATTCTGTATGGCACACACTCCCTGACAACATTAATTTCCGAGTTGTCCGGAGAACTGGATATTGTATTATCCGCTGCTGTCGGTTTTGCCGGCATTATGCCAACGTACACTGCGCTAAAAAATGGTGTGGATGTTGCACTCGCCAACAAAGAGTCTATAGTGACAGCTGGCAGGACAATGATTCAGACCGCAGAAAAAGCCAATGCCTCAATAATACCTGTTGATAGTGAGCATTCAGCAATTTATCAGTGTTTAAAAGGACACGATAAAAATTTTGTTGATAAAGTTATACTTACTGCAAGCGGTGGTCCCTTTAGATATCGACCTTCTGACTCAATGGATTTTGTAAATATTAACGAAACATTAAAGCATCCCAACTGGAGTATGGGCAATAAGATCACGGTTGACTCTGCTACCATGATGAATAAAGGCCTTGAACTCATTGAGGCACATTATCTTTTTAATATAGCACCGGAAAAACTTGATGTTTTCGTCCACCCACAGAGCATATTTCACTCAATTGTATCTTTTATAGACGGCAGCAACCTGGCACAGATAGGACTGCCTGATATGAAAACACCTATTTCCTATGCACTTGGATTTCCAGACAGATTGGACTGGGGGGCTGAACCGTTAACTCCGCAAATTTTGAACGGATTAACATTTTTCAAGCCGGATAAGAAGAAATACCCTTGTTTTGAAGTTGCTTTGGACGTTTTAAAGGAAGGGAAAAACAGCCTCATGATTGCAATGAATGCTGCTAACGAAATAGCTGTTGATACTTTTTTAAGCGGTTCAATTAAGTTTACTGACATACATCGGGTGATAAGAAATACATTAGAACTTTTTGAGCCGCGGGATATCTCAAACATTGACGAAATTGTTTCATTGGATAATGTAGTCAGAGAAAATGCAATGAAAATATCAAAAGATTTTGGAAGGTAATATATGTCTATACTTGCTGCAATAATTGTTTTTGGATTACTGATTTTTTTCCACGAGCTGGGTCATTTTTTGTTCGCAAAACTTTTCGGCGTGTATGTTGAAAAGTTTTCAATAGGATTCGGACCGGCACTGTTCACAAAAAAGGCAAAGGAAACTGAATACAGTATTTCCGCTATTCCGCTGGGCGGGTATGTAAAAATGTACGGAGAGAATCTTAATGATGAGGTGGAAGAATCTATGACCCACCGGTCTTTTTCCCACAAGTCAGTCGGTAAAAGATCTCTTATTGTTTTAGCAGGTCCGGTCTTTAATTTTCTTCTGGCCTTTTTGCTTTTCAGTCTGGTAAATGCGATTGGGACACCCAAACTAAAACCCGTTATCGGCAAAGTGCAAAAAGATATGCCTGCTGCAGCTGCTGGACTTCAAGAAGGAGATGAAATACTGAAAGTGAACGGGAAAGCGATCACCTACTGGCAACAGATAAGTGACAGCATAAAAAGCAATCCAAATAAATCTGTCTCCCTTCTTATAAAAAGGGGTGATGAAACAATAGAAAAAACGATTATACCAACAGTTGCCGAGGTTAAAAATATATTCGGGGAAAAAATCAAAGTCAGCTTGATAGGTATTGCACCATCCACGAAAAGTATCATTACAGTTAGGCATAATCCCATTAAGGCGGTGTATCTTGGAGCTTTTAAAACCTATGAAATTACAAAACTGACAATTGTGGGTATTGTCAAAATCTTTCAACAGGTCGTTCCTGCTGATAATATAGGCGGCCCTATCCTTATTTTCCAGATGGCCAAGGAAACAGCTGCCGCCGGCATTAACAGCCTCTTGCTTTTCATGGCTGTAATAAGTATCAATTTGGCAATTTTAAATCTGCTGCCTATTCCGGTTTTAGACGGCGGTCATCTGTTGTTTTATGGAATTGAAGCTGTTAAAGGAAAACCTGTCAGTCTTAGAACCCGGGAGGTAACACAGATGGTGGGGTTAGCTCTGTTGCTGGCGCTTATGGTCTTTGCCTTTTATAATGATATTACACGTATTATTTCAAAATAGTAGCTCATTCTCTTTTTTCTGGGAATTATACTGGCATTTGGTTGGAAGAGGTGTGGGTTTACCGTTTTCACCAACATTCACAAAAGTAAGTTTCGTAGTAAACACTTCGTCCTGTTGTGCTCCCGCTTGATTGGTATAAACTTTTGCAATATAAGTTACAGAAGTTTTTCCTGTACTTTGAGGCTTGATAATAAAGCGTAAAATTGAACCGTTTTCTATCCTTTTCTTGAAGTTTATTTCATCCATCGCGACAGTAACAAAGGTTGAGCCGGGAAAATCAAGTGTGGCGGCCATCCATCCGAACTCGTCAAGCCATTTGAGCAGGACCCCGCCAAAAAGGTACCCGTGGTGATTCAGGTGCTCAGGTCTTACTAACCGGAAATTTTCCATAACATTTATTTGCTTCCAAATTTCCCTGAAAGTTTTTCGGCAGCATCAACAATCACGGGTATAACTTCCTTTTCAATTCTCTCTTCGCTGAGTCTTTCCAATGGAGCGCTGACACTGATTCCGGCGATGACATTGTTCATAAAATCAAATATCGGAGCTCCTACACATCTTACACCCATCTCATACTCTTCATCATCTACGGCGTATCCCTGTTCTTTGACTTTTTCAAGTTCCTCTTCGAGTTCATCAACGTCAGCGATAGTATTGTCCGTTACCTTGGTAAGCCCTTCCTTGTACAGACGCTCAATCTCTTCATTGGATTTATATGCAAGCTGAGCTTTGCCCGTAGCTGTTGCATATGCCGGTCCCACATTTCCGATCCGCGGCAGCACTCTGACAGCATGGTCTGTCTCCACCATATTCAGATAAACCACATTTCCGTCTCTTAACACACTGATATAAACAGATTCATTAAGTTTCTCTTTGACCAACGTCAATATCTGGACTGAAATCTCAATCAGATTCAGCTTGTTTATATAAGCCTGGGAAATCTGGAATGTCTTCACGCCGAGCCTGAAGTTACCAGTATATCTGTTATATTCTACATAACCGAACCCTTCAAGTGTGGCCAAAAGTTTATTAACATTACTCCTTGTAAGACTGAGTTTGGCGCCGACCTCACTCATACTCAGTTCACCTTCAGTGTCCCCTAAAAGGTCAAGAATATCAATGGCATTATTTACCGCCTGAACAGCATATTCGGATTTTTCTCTTTTCATCATAGTCACCTTTCAATAAAATATAGTTTTATTTTAACTCTCATCTCTTTTTTTGTCAACAAATGAATTATAGAACTCGTTGTAATATCAAAAAATTTTTTATTCCACAAGTCTTAATTTACAGCCACACTGCAATTTCATCTACACTTTTTCTTTTTTTATCTTTAAATTTGACATTTTCTGAAATGTAGCCGAAAGGTACCATCAGTATAGGATCTTCATCTTTCAGCTTAAGTGCATCTGCAACAATTCCTGCATCAAAAGCCCCTACATAGCAGGTACCAAGACCCTCTTCGGTTGCAGCAAGAACAAAATAATCTGTGACAATAGTAACATCACACATCAGATAATCTTTTCCATCCTGACGCTTCCAGTTTTGCCCCTCTAAACCTGTAAACACCGCCACATGTGGTGCATTTTCAAACCATTTTTTCGGATACGCACTATTAATTTCTGATCTGGTTTCTCCTTGGGATACTAAATAAACTTTCCACGGTTGGAAGTTGACTGCACTGGGAGCAAGCCTTGCTGTTTCCAGTATTCTTATAACCGTATCCTTTTCAACCTGTTTTGGTTGAAATGATCTTACACTGTATCTTTTTTCAAACAGATTTTTAAGTCCCATTGATTTCACCTCCAAAATATTCTATACTGATAATACGTTAACATAAGGAGGCAGATAATGTCATCAAAAGTTTTTTATTCTACCATGCAAAATAAAGGCCTGCAGTCTCCGTTGAGTAAAATAACAAGACTTCTCAATAAATGTGACCCCAAATCAAAATACGGCAGCAAACAACTTGTTGCGGTAAAAACTCATTTTGGAGAATACGGTAACACAGCATTTTTAAAGCCGGTCTATCTCAGGCCTGTTATCGAAAAACTTAAACAGTTGAAATGCAATCCGTTTTTGACAGATACAAACACACTTTATGTAGGGATGAGGACAAACACTGTCGACCACCTGCACAATGCTTTTCTTAACGGTTTTAACTATTCAACCTTTCAAATTCCGGTTGTTATAGCTGACGGACTAAGGGGGGAAAATTCTCTTGATATTCCTGTAGATGGGGAACTGCTTGACCATGTTAAAATTGCATCGGATATTTATAATGCTGATGCCATGGTTGTAGTTTCGCATTTTAAAGGGCATGAGTTGACAGGGATAGGCGGTGCTGTAAAAAATATTTCCATGGGGTGTGCCAGCCGACAGGGTAAATTGATTATGCACTCCACCTCCAAGCCTGTTGTACATAAAGAAAAATGTACCTCCTGCGGGCTTTGTGCAGCTAACTGTGCTGCTGATGCTATTGTATTCGGACCCAAGGCGGAAATAACTCAAGCATGCACCGGTTGTACCCGATGCGTAGCCGTTTGCCCTGAAGGTGCTATTGGAATAGACTGGAACGAAAGCTCAGACAATACTCAACGGAAAATGGCTGAATATGCAAAAGCAATTCATGATCATTTTGAAAATAAAATGATATACCTAAATTTTATTACTGATGTCGCACCGACTTGTGACTGTTTTCCGGCTAATGACACTCCGGTCTGTCCTGATTTGGGCTTCCTCGCTTCCACTGACCCTGTGGCAATAGATAAAGCTTCCTTTGATTTGGTTGCTAAACACTCTCCGGGCGGTATTGATCCTTTCGGAAAAATTTACGAGGAAATTGACCCAATAATACAATTAAAACATGCTGAGAAAATCGGTCTGGGTTCGACATCTTATGAAATCAAAATGGTTAAATAATTTATCGATGCTGTTAGTAAAAACAGATAGTTTCTTCAATGATCATTTCAGAAGTTCAATCATTACCGGCTGATCGTTGATTAGCCGGTAAAATTTATCAAGAAAACACGTTACTACCTTTAAATTGTAAACTTTGAATCATTTAATTATTCAAGTTTCGCACTTACACTGTTTTTGCGTCTTTGTTCACCCTGTTAAATATCAGCTTCGCTGATTGCCTGTGGCATTTAACAGGGCAGGGAGTGAAAACGACGAAGCAATCTCTCTATTTTTCTTGTTTTGAGATTGCCACAACCCTGTTTCCACAGGGTTTCGCAAGGATGCCTATGGCTAGCACCAGTCCTTTAGACTGGTAAATATGTTTAACATTCTATATATTCGCTAGAAGCGAATGCTAGACAAAGCGAAGTGCAAAATTTGATTTAATTATTATACACTTGACCACTTTTTCGGCTTTCATTGTTATTCAGCCGGAATTGACAGCAGCGGAATCTGCTTGCCGTCCGGCATAAACAAAAACCTCGTGTTATAGTTATTATCGATTCTTATTTTATGTACATATCTTTCAACAACAGGCAACTGAATACTTTTGATGGAGCTCACATATAAGTTGTCTTTATTTTTAAAAAATTTAGTTTCAAGATACTGAATCATGTCATAACCGATATACGCCTTAAAGGAGGGTTGTTTGCCGTATACTTCTTCATATTTTCTTTTAAATGTTCTGCTTTCTGCATTATATACAGTATCAATATATGTGTAGATGTTCACATCCCCAAAATAACCGATAAAATTCTCATTTTTATACATTCCTGTGTACATATCCGTAACAAGGAATATTTCAGTTTCATTGTTGTCAGGGGAAACAAACCGAACCAGCGGAACAAACGAAGTCATAGACTCTTCTCTTCCTATTCCAATGAAACATCTCGTTGTCACAGTTTCATTATCCGGCTTCTCATATAAATGCTTAAAACCTTCCGTCTCATAGTTGCTGATACTAACATTGTCATAGAATTTCATCAGCCGCTGTTTGGTATATTCACCTGCCCTAACAAATCTGTCGTTTACACCAATCACAAACTCTGTGCATCTGCTGAAATCCGTATCATGGAGGAGCTCATCGATTGCACTTTGATAGTCTATTTTAAAACTTATCTCTTCATCTGCCACAACACTGAGATTTTCCACATCAACAGCTGCAATGTTTTTCGTCTGATTATCCATGCTTATTATCTCTGTCCTGTTGTTCCGGCTTGCTGCCAAAAGCATCCCTTTAAAGGCCGGGTTATCAAAATTGCCGTTTAGCGCAATAATTTTCAATTTTTCTCTTTTCGGCTGTTTTTCTTTAACAATATTTGCCTTTTTTTCTTCCGCCTGCTTCACTGTTTCTTTGCTTTCAGTTTTTTGTTCTGTTTTCTCTTTCTCCATGAAAACGGGGATGTCTGTACGCTTAATACAGTATGCTTTTCCTTTCTCGCATGTTTGTCCGATTATATAACTGGTTATCTCCCCGGGTTTTTTAATTTTGGCAAGGATGCTTTCCATTTTTTTCTCATTTCCAAAAAATTTGTACTGGGACGCCAGCCAGAGATATGCCGCATTGTTCAGCCCCTGATTATCTGTAGGTGCAGTATTTTCTAAAATTAACAGGCTGTTTTCATCCTGTCCCTGCTTATAATAATAGCCTCCGAGTAGTATCTTGGCCTTATTTTTTATTTCAGTTTTATAGTTACCCCTTATTATATCAATCAGCTTTGTTTCGTCATTCGGCTCTGGTGCTTTAGTAATAAAGTAGTCAACAGAAAAAGATGCTGCCCCCGGGGGTGCAATCACATCATTTTTTTTAGCACAGCTAAAAAGAAAGCTAAATATAATTAATAATGGTATAAGTCCTCTTAAACGGATTTTCCACTCTGACATTTTCGAACCTCATGTTTTTTTTCTTAATCAGCTTATCAGCATCCTTGATTTCTTCAAAGACATTTTCGCCTTTGTAAAAGAGCCAGCATGATGTTTCACGTGAAACACCCGTTGTCCAATTGAGTATATTTTTTATTTTCCCTACGCCTCGGGAAACTATCAGATCACATGCCGGTTCTTTTAGATTTTCCACTCTGCTGTTTATCACCTCAACATTTTCCAGATGTAAATCTCTCACCAATTCTACCAAAAAATCGCATTTTTTACGAATACTTTCAACAAGATAAACAGTGGACTCTGGATTAAACAGTGCTATTACAACTCCGGGGAATCCACCCCCGCTTCCCACATCCATAACTGTTTTGAACTGAAAATCATATATGTTAAAAATATAAATACTGTCCAAATAGTGCTTAACAAAAAACTCGTCCTTATCCTTTATTGAAGTAAGATTGTGGACAGAGTTCATATGTTTCTCATAAATAATATTAAGTTTATTTTCTATTGGTGTATCAACAGTTATCCACTTATTTAGATCCATTTCCCCTTACCATCTTCTCAATATGAATATGCAAAAGTGATAGTGCGGAAGGGGTAATACCCTTTATCCTGCTTGCCTGCCCTAGTGTTGCCGGTTTTACCCTGTTAAGCTTTTCAACATATTCTGCTCTTAAACCTTTTATATTGGAGTAATCTATACTCTGTGGTATCTTCACATTCTCAATCTTCCTGAACTTATTGACCTCATCCTGCTGCTTTTTTATATAACCTTCGTATTTTATAGTAATCTCGGCTTCCTTTTTCACCTCTTCAGAATAATCCTCTTCAAGAAAGTCGCCAATATCATCAATTTTCACTTCAGGTCTTTTTAAAAAGTTATACAATGATACAGGGTTGTTAAGATTTATGTCTTTCTCAAGAAAATATGATTTTGTACTACCGTCGGGCTTAAGCATTACGTTTTTCAGTTTTTGAATAAGCGCATTTAACTGATCCTTATCCTTTACAAAGCGCTCATACCTTAATTTGCTGACAAGTCCAAGATCATATCCTTTTTTCAGCAGTCTGTATTCAGCATTGTCCTCTCGCAGCAACAGCCTGAATTCCCCCCTGGAGTGAAAAACGCGATAAGGCTCATCAACTCCTTTTGTTACCAAATCATCTATCATAACTCCTATATAACTTTCGTCCCGGTTCAGGATAAATTCCCTGCCATCGTAGCTGAGAACGGCATTTACAGCTGCCATATACCCCTGAACTGCCGCCTCTTCATAACCCGTAGTACCGTTAATCTGTCCGGCAAAATACAGGCCTTTTAAATTCTTTGTTTCAAGTGTAAGACGCAGTGCGGTAGGTTGCACAAAATCGTACTCAATAGCATAGGCCGGGCGCGTGAATTCAACCCTTTCCAACCCTTTTATGCTTCTGTATAATTTTAGCTGCACATCAATGGGCAAAGATGACGAAAGTCCGTTAGCATAGTATTCTTTACTCTGTAAGCCCTCTGGCTCAAGAAAAATCTGATGCCGGGTTTTTTCAGGAAACTTCTTCACTTTATCCTCAATAGATGGACAATATCGCGGTCCTATTCCAGTAATTAACCCTGCATATAAGGGTGACCTGTGCATATTCTCCCTGATTATTTGGTGAGTATACTCATTAGTAAAAGCGATATAGCAGGATCGCTGCGGCAGTTTATGACCATTGGTTTCAAATGAAAAGAAGGAAGGATTGCAATCTCCCCTTTGTTCCTCAAAACTGTTAAAATCAATTGATGACTCATGGAGCCTTGCAGGCGTTCCTGTTTTAAGTCTTTCGAAATTGAATCCATAATTTTTAAGTGAATTTACAAGCTGCTCTGAGGAAAATTCATTGGCTCTTCCGGCTTTATATCTTTTCTCACCGATATGAATCAAACCGTTTAAAAAAGTACCTGTGCACAGAATGACTCGCTGAGAATAAAAGTTTTGTCCATAATCTGTCACAACACCTTTCACACCGGAGCCCTCTGCCAAAATATCAACAACAGCGCCCTGTTTAACATCCAGCAGAGGTGTTGTGGTTAATATTTCCGTCATATACTCCCGGTATTTTGCCTTATCAGCCTGTGCCCGTGAGCTTCTGACTGCAGGGCCTTTTTTAGTATTAAGCACGCGAAACTGTATGCCTGTATTATCAATGCATTTTGCCATTTCACCGCCCAGTGCATCCAGATCCCTTACCAAATTACCTTTTGCCAGTCCACCAATAGCGGGATTACAGCTCATCTGGGCTATCGTTTCCATATATATTGTTAACAATAACGTTTTAGCTCCCATTCGGGAGGCAGCCAAGGCTGCTTCACAGCCTGCATGTCCAGCCCCGACAACAATCACATCATAACATGCTTCATTCTTCACCATTCCATTCACCTCTTTTGAGTCAGACATATATAATATATAATTTATAAAATTGAAAACAGAAATTCAGACTTTTTACCATTGTGACGCTTTTAAATATTTACCCTAATATCGATTAAACGCTATGGCAATAAAAGGGGTTAGAGATGACTTAATAGTAATTTTACAATTCAATATATACTTATTAATCTGGAGCGAATATGTAAAATCCAACACAAATATAGACTCAAGAATGGAGCAAATTTACCAGGCATCAGTTAATGTTAGGCGGGCTGTGCAGGATTTAACAGAATCAAGAAATTTGTACAATGTGCTTTTTTGTGTTTTGGAAGTGGGTAGCACCAGCCGGAGGCTGGTAACTATATTGTGTATCACAAATTTATCGGTCTTCGACCGATGCTAGTGGAATACATTACTTCAGTCCCGCAAGCCTGTAAACACTGAAGTACAAAAAAAGATCTGCCCGGCTAAAGCCGCGCTTCCTGATTTATGCAAAGCTCTCGAATCGACCATAAACACCTTCTCTGCACGAATTAAGCGTTACCGTGATAAATGTTTATTTTTATGGAAGCTTAAATATCCAATAATGTTTCACGTGAAACATTATAGAATTATTTGCCAAGGCAGAACTTCTCAAATATATTGTCCAAAATCTCCTCGGTATATTTCTCCCCGGTAAATTCAGAAACAATATCCAGAGCCATCCCCATATCTATAGATATCAAATCCAGATGCTCGGAAATAATTTTGTCCTTAACGGAGATTAAAATATCATAAAGATTCTTAAGTAAAACAACATGTCTCTCAGTAGTAATAACTTCACCGGAATACAGATCAGAGTCATCAGAACATACTCTGTTATAAATCATATCCTCTAACAGCTTAAAATTGGTTTTGTATTTTGCAGATACAGATAATTCAACAAGAGATTTTGCAGAACCGGATACATCCCCGGCCAAATCATCTTTGTTACCTAAAACAATACGGTTTTTATTCTCAGTCATCCCAAGAATTTTTCTGTCTTCAGCGTCAATTTCATTAGAAAGATCAAAAACAACCAAAACAATATCGGCATCCTGGATTTTGTCGCGAGCCTTTTCGATACCTCTGCTTTCAATAGCATCACCGTCTCCCCTAAGACCTGCTGTATCCATCAATCTTACCGGAATGCCCTTTATACTGATAACTTCCTCAATAAAATCCCTTGTTGTTCCGGGTATCTCAGAAACTATCGCACGCTCCTCTTCAAGCAGACTGTTTAACAGTGAAGATTTCCCCACATTTGGCTTGCCGACGATAACGATTTTTAAGCCTTCTCTCTGATATCTGTATTTTTTATATGACTCTATAAGTTTTGAAATATCGTCAAGTACATCAGAAATTTTTTGAGTTACGAAATCAACATCATGATCAGATAGATCATCTTCGGGAAAATCAACATACGCCTCTATTACACTGCTTATATCCACAAGTGAATTTTTAATATCAATAACTTTTTTTGACAATGACCCCTTCAGCTGTCTGAAAGAATAATAAATACCTTTATCCGTTTTACTTTCAATTAAACTGGCAACAGATTCTGCCTGGGTTAAATCAAGTTTGCCGTTAAGAAACGCACGCTTTGTGAATTCTCCGGGCTCCGCTGCTCTTATGCCTTTCTCATATATTACAGAAAGAGCCTTGCGGACAATTTGAGGATTACCATGGAAAGAAATTTCCAGGACATCATCACCCGTATACGAAGAAGGTGATTTGAAAAAATAAAAAACAACTTCATCCAGCACAGAGCCGTCTGAATCTATAAAACTGCCTGTATAAACATGTCTATATTTTATATTACCTCTCTCTAAGTGCTTTCCACCGGGTAATATAAGGTTATCAGCACAGTCAAAAGCTTTTTCCCCTGAAATTCTAAGCATAATAACTGCCGAAGTAACAAGAGGTGTAATTGGTGCTACAATAGTGTCCATTATGCGTTCATACGTATTTTAAAAGATTTCAGTGTATTATACAATAACATCGTAATTGTCATAGGGCCAACGCCCCCAGGCACAGGAGTAATATAGGACGCTTTTGTGCGTACGCCTTCAAAATCAACATCTCCTATTATCTTGCCATTAAGCCGGTTCATCCCCACATCCACAACTACAGCGCCATCTTTGACAAACTCTGAAGTAATAAGATGTGCTTTGCCTGCGGCAGCAACAAGTATATCTGCCTGATTTGTAATCTCACACATATTTTTAGTTCTAATATGACATATAGTGACTGTGGCATTTTTTCTCAGCAACAGAGAAGCCATTGGTTTACCAACTATATTACTGGCACCAACCACAACTGCATGTTTTCCGTCAGGATTTATATCATACTCCTGAAGTATTTTAATAACACCGTAGGGAGTACATGGGAACAGCGTGTCAGCACCAATATTCAGTAAACCCACATTATAAGGATGAAATCCGTCTACATCCTTAGCAGGGTCTATAGCCAAAAGAACATTTTCCTCATCAATATGATCGGGTAAAGGAAGCTGGACGAGTATTCCATCTATACTCTCATCGTTGTTATATTCCTCAATGAGCCTGAGCAATTCTTTAGTAGTTACAGAAGAATCCAGTTTTTTTACAACGGATTTGAAACCGACATCCAAACATGCTTTTTCTTTCATTCCCACATATAAATTGCTGGCATAATCTTCACCAACCAAAATCACTGCAATGCCGGGTATTCTACCAAAACGTTTTTTAAGAGAAGGCACTTGCTCCCTGAAACTGTCCTTAAATTTATTTGATAAGGCCCTGCCATCAAGCAGCTTGGACATCTATACCTCCTTAACCACAGCAAAAGAAACTATATAATCATCTCCGGTATTCATAAGTGTTACACCCTGAGTATCACGGCTCAATACAGATATCTGAGATACTCCTATGCGAATTATTTTACCGCTTTTTATAATAAGCATTACATCATCGCTTTGTCTGACCTGTTTTGCACCGCATATCTTTCCGGTTTTTGAAGTAACTTTTGACAATTTAATACCCTTGCCGCCCCTTGATTGTAATCTGTACTCATTAACAGGGGTGCATTTTCCGTAACCGTTTTCAGTCACTGTAAGAAGATAAGGTGCACCGGATGCAATCTCCATTGAAACCACCTCATCATTTTTTGCCAAATCAATACCTTTTACACCGGTTGCATTTCTTCCCATCGATCTGATGTCATTTGCTGAAAAGTGAATGGCTTTGCCCTTTTTCGTGGCAATCAAAATATTATCATCATCAGAAACAAAATCAGTGGAAACAATTTCATCTCCATCCCTTAACTTTATTGCTATTATCCCACTTCTGCCGCTTTTAAAGAGACTTACGGGAGAACGCTTTACAAGTCCCTTTTTAGTTCCGAAAACAATATCCTTCTCCTCAACATTATCTGAAACAGAAAGCACAGAAGCGATGAACTCATCCTCTGAAAAGTGTATGAAATTTGAAACATGTCTGCCGCGGGTTCCCGGAGCAGACTCGGGAAGCTCGTAAACTTTGAGAAAATAAATTCGACCGAGATTAGTAAAAAACATCAGCTTGGAGTGGTTAGAGGAAACGATAAGCCTCTCAATAAAATCGTCACCTTTACTCAGCGCACCGGATTTGCCTTTTCCACCGCGTTTTTGTGCGGAAAAAGAGTTAAGAGGAGTTCTTTTTATATATCCATTGTGTGTGATAGTAACTACAGCTTCATCATCAGGGATAAGATCCTCAATATTAATCTCTTCAGAAGATGCAGATATTTCAGTTTTCCTTTTATCGCCGTATTTCTCCTTAATTTCTGACATTTCTTCATAAATAACATCTTTCAGAACATTTTTATTAGTAAGAATATTTTTGAAATACTCTATATTTTGCAAAATATTTCTATATTCATCCTCAAGCTTTTCAATTTCAAGGCCGGTAAGCTTCTGAAGTCTCATATCAAGAATAGCCTGAGACTGTGTATCACTAAAATTAAACCGCTCGATTAGTCTTGATTTTGCATCCTTTCCGTCAGCAGAGCCGCGAATAATTTTTATAACTTCATCAATATATTCAACGGCAGTTTTCAACCCTTCAAGAATATGCAGGCGATTTTCTGCGTTTTTAAGAAGGTATTCGGTTCTTCTGGTAACCACAACAACTCTGTGCTTGATAAATTCTTCCAATATCCTCAGAAGAGAAAACGTTTTCGGCTTACCCTCAACAAGTGCCACCATATTAATACCAAAAGACGTTTCCATTTGTGTATATTTGTAAAGCTGGTTTAAAACAATATCAGGGTGGTCACCCTTTTTAATTTCTATAACCACTCTGATACCGTCTCTGTCGGACTCATCCCTTAAATCCGTAATGCCGGTAATTTTCTTATCTCTGACTAGTTCTGCAATCTTTTCTATAAGATTAGCTTTATTCACTTGGTAAGGAAGTTCGGTAACAATTATCCGCTCTTTACCGCTTTTTGTTTCTTCAATATTTGTGCGTGCTCTGACTTTTATGGATGATCGACCTGTCAAGTATGCATTTTTAATATCTGATTTACCCATTATAATGCCTGCAGTGGGAAAATCAGGGCCTTTTATAAATGTAAGAACGTCCTCAGCAGTGTAATCATCATTTTTAAGCATATACTGCAATGCATCGATTACCTCTGTAAGGTTATGAGGTGGAATATTTGTAGCCATCCCCACAGCAATCCCGCTGCCTCCGTTAACCAGCAAATTAGGAATTTTAGTGGGCAGAACAACGGGCTCACTAAGAGAACCGTCATAATTATCGATAAAATCAACAGTATTCTTATCAAGATCTGTCAGCATTTCCTCTGCAATCCTGGCCATTCTTATCTCTGTATATCTCATTGCAGCAGGGGAATCCCCATCTATTGACCCAAAGTTGCCCTGACCGTCTATAAGCGGATAGCGCATTGAAAAATCCTGTGCCATACGGACAGCTGTATCATAGACTGCTGCATCTCCATGAGGATGATATTTCCCGATAACATCACCAACAATCCTTGCAGATTTTTTATAAGGCTTGTTATGAACTATGCCCATTTCATTCATTGCAAAGAGAACTCTTCTGTGAACGGGTTTTAGTCCATCCCTCACATCAGGCAGAGCTCTGCCGACAATCACGCTCATTGCATAGTCGAGATAACTTTCTTTAATAGAGTCTTCTATACTAAGCTCTATAATCCCCTTTTTTTTCATTTTTCACCCATGTTAAATATCAATATTTTTAGCTTTCAGAGCATTTTCTTCGATAAATTCCCTTCTTGGTGCAACAATATCACCCATCAGCAGTGAAAAAAGTTCATCTGCAGCTTCAGCATCTTCAATTTTCACCTGATAAAGGGATCTCCGCTCAGGATCCACAGTCGTTTCCCAAAGCTGCTCAGGATTCATCTCGCCAAGACCCTTATAACGCTGAATAGAAAGTCCTTTTTTCCCTCTTTCCTCAATAAAGGTTATAAGCTCTTTTACATTATCAAATGTTTTTACATTACCGCTAACTGTTACCTTATAAGGTTTGCTTCCCAGCTCACTTACGAACATTCCAAGCCTTCTCAACTCTTTAAACTCAGGAGTGCCCATAAACTCCGTATTAAATACAAAGCGCTTTGTTTCGCTTTCCACTACAATATTGTATCTGTCAAACTCATAATTATATTCAATTTCCGTGTTTTTATACTGTTCAAAAGCACCCTTATCTTTTAGATACTGAAAAAGATTTTCTATGAAACCTTCCTGGGAAAAATTAGAGGCATTTAATCCTTCATAAACAGCAAGTTCGGACATCAAAGGACGGTATAACCCCTTACGTGCAAACTTATTTAAAAGATCATCGTATGCAAGTAGATTTTTAAAAACCTCTTTATATCTGTGTTCGGGAAGTTCGTCAATTTCAATATCCACCAAGCCTGAATCCAGAAGAAAATCTTCCATTTCCTCTTCATCGTGAATATATCTTTCCATTTTTCCTTTTTTGATTTTATAAAGAGGGGGTTTGGCGATATATAAATAACCCCTTTCTATTATCTGTCTCATATACCTGAAAAAATAAGTAAGCAGAAGTGTTGTTATGTGAGCTCCGTCCACATCAGCATCAGTCATTATAATGATTTTATGATATCGTAATTTTTCAATATTAAAATCATCTTTGCTGATACCTGTTCCAAGGGCTGTAATAATACTCTTTATTTCATTGTTAGACAAAATTTTATCGTATCTGGCCTTTTCCACATTCAGGATTTTACCCTTAAGCGGTAAAATTGCCTGAAATTTCCTATGCCTGCACTGTTTTGCAGAGCCCCCTGCAGAATCTCCCTCAACTATAAAAATTTCAGATTTGGAAGGATCTTTTTCCTGGCAGTCAGCAAGTTTACCCGGCAAAGTTGAAACTTCAAGAGCATTTTTTCTTCTTGTCAGTTCTTTGGCTTTTCTTGCAGCCTCTCTCGCCCTGAATGCCTGTATAGCTTTATCAAGTATCCTTTTTACAATAGACGGATTTTCTTCCAAATAATCTGTAAGATAATTATACATAACATTTTCAACAGCAGTTTTGGCTTTGGAGGAACCCAACTTACCTTTGGTTTGCCCCTCAAAAACAGGTTCGTTCATTTTAACTGACAAGATAGCCGACATCCCTTCCCTTATATCATCACCGGTAAGATTAAATTTTTCTTTAAGGAGGCCGTGTTTATTTACAAATGAGTTAAAAATTTTCGTATATGCTGCTTTAAAGCCTGCTTCATGAGTTCCGCCGCCGTCTGTATGTATATTGTTTACAAAGGAATAAATTGCTTCATTATACGAATCATTGTATAAAAGTGAAATTTCCACAAGAATATCTTCATATTTGCCCTGAATATAAACGGGCTCGTCTATAAGAAGTCCTTTGCTTTTATTGAGATATTTTATATAACTGACAATCCCGCCTTCAGCAAAGAATGTTTTGGATTTATCGTCTTTTTCATCGGATATGGCTATTTCCACACCGCTGTTTAAAAAAGCAAGTTCTCGGAATCTGCGGGCAAGTGTTTCATAAGAAAATTCTGTTGTTTCAAAAATCAGAGGATCAGCTTTAAATGTAATTTTTGTACCGCTTTTGCTTGTTTTCCCAATTTTATCAAATTCACAAACAGGTTTACCTCTTTCATACTTTTGGTAGTATATCCCGCCGTTTCTCCTCACTGTTACTTCCAAAAACTCAGACAGCGCATTAACAACAGAAACCCCAACCCCGTGAAGTCCTCCGGAAGCGTAATACGCACCTGAGTTAAACTTTCCTCCGGAGTGAAGTGTAGTCATTACCACTTCCACTGTAGGCTTTCCTGCAACCGGATGATTCCCCACAGGAATACCTCTTCCATCGTCTTCAATGGTAATGCTGCCGTCAATATGCAGAGTAACAGAAATTTTACTGCAAAATCCGGCCATAGCTTCATCTATAGAGTTATCAATAACTTCAAAAACCAAATGATGAAGCCCTTTTGTATCGGTGGAACCAATATACATTCCAGGCCTCTGTCTAACCGGATCGAGACCTTCCAGAACCTTAATACTGGCTTCGCTGTAATCCTTATTTAATTCCATTATATCCCCCGCGGATAAAAATATATCACCCGCCCGTAATTGTTTTTCACCAGCCTAAAAGGCTGATAAATATGTGAAACATATTATTTATAAAGCAATGTTTTTTGCGTCTTTGAAATACCTGTTGCTAACACCTGTAATGAATGTCTGGTTTTTCCCAAGTAATCCCTTGAAAAAATTTATTCTGGAACTATCCAGACCAACCTCAAGATCGTCTAAAATGATTATTATACCACTATTTAAAAATTCTTCAACTATTAAAACAGAAGTGAATAGTGAGCAAAGAGCAAATGTTTTCTTCTGTCCGAAACTTGCAAACGATTCATACTTTTTGCCGTTGTAAAAGACATAAATTCTGTCCAGATGAGCTCCGCTTAAAACTCTTTTTTTTGCTTTCTCTTCATTAATCTTTTCAATGTCAACCGGTGCTGGCTCGTATATAAAATAAAAGTTTTCTATTTTACCGGGAACATTATTATAAAACTCCAAAATTTTGTCGTTGATTTGATTTACTACATATTTTCTGGATTTCTGTATATCTGCTGAAAAATTATACATACTTTCTGTTATGGATTCGAGATATCTGTGATCCGGATGATTATGATAAAGATAGCTCTTTTTGATTCTCAGAAGCTTGTTGTAATTCTTAAGGTTATTAAAATGAACCTTATTTGTATAAAAAGAAATTTTATCCAAAAATTTACGTTTTTTTTCCTGATTTTCACTTATAAGTCCTTCATTTTCAGGAGAATAAACAAGAACAGGGTAGTTAAATATATAATCTTCGACCCTTTTTATTTTCTTATTGTTTTCATATACAAAACTTCCGTTGCTATATTTAAATTTTATATTGTACAGATATTCATCATAGTCATAAAAATTACGCATGACGTTAGTTTCTATGAAAAAATTGTCAGAATTGAAATTCACAAGGTGTTTAAGCTGAGACTGCCTGAAACTTTTTAAATTTAAAGCTGTGGAAATGCCTTCAACAATACTTGTTTTGCCGGCGGCGTTTGCACCTTTTATATAATTGATATTTTTAGAAAAGGACAGATTTAATTCTTTATGATTTCTAAAATTCAAAAGAAACAAATTTTGTATGAGCACTTTTTTTAAAAATTTACCTCTAATATCTGTCTATTGATATAGCAACAAGCAGATATTGATATTTACCGTTTTCAGGTACTATTATTGCCGGATTTTTTCTTCCAATCATTTTTATTGTGAAAAATTCCGAATCAATATGATTTATAATTTCCAGCAGAAGTTTTGAATTAAATATTATATCAATTGATTCACCTTCTAATTCAACACCGTCGATTATTTCATTCCCCTGACCATATTCGGTTTCAAGGCTGAATATATTTAAAGCGTTTTCATTAAAAGAGAGTACTATACCTCTGGAAACTTCACTTGTAATTGTGGAAATTCTTCTGACGACCTCCTCAAACTGCCTTGTTGGAATTCTTGCTGATATGGGATAATTTGTTTTAAAGAGAGAACCAATGTTCTTGATAAATTTTTCGATAAGCTTTGAATAAACAACAATATTATCTATTTTAAACTGTACCTGTTTTTTATCGGTTTCAATTTCGACTTCATCATCCAAATCCAGAAGTTTAGAGACCTCAATGGCTGTCTTTTTGGGGATATTTATGGTAAACTCATCACTGAATTCCTCGTCAAATACAGTTTCCGCTGTTGCTATCCTTTGGAAATCAGCTGAACCTATTTCAAGTTTGTTGCCGAATACTTTAAAATGAGCACCGGTATATTCTGTTTTTGATGGATCGTTTGATATGCAGAAAATTGTTTTCTGCAGCAGTTTTTCAAGAGATCCACTCTTCATTTTTATTCTGTATTCAGGGGTTATAGGTGTCATTGTGGGAAAAAATTCCGGTTCTATTGTGGAAAGTGTGAATTTTGACTTCCCGGAGGTAAGTTTCAACTTGCTTCCGTCATATTTAAAATCTATTACAGCTGCATTTGGAAGTTCTTTTATAATATCGTGTAATTTTTTGCATGATACAGTTGTTGTGCCTGTTTCTTCAATATTTGCTTTTATTTTGGCTGAAAAGCCCATGTGGGTATTGGATGCCTTTAATTGGATTTCCTCTTCTTCAGCTTCGATAAGTATATTTTCCAGTATTGTATTAATTCCTTTGGAACTTGTAAAATTGTTTGCATGTTGAATTAACGGAAGAATATTTTCTTTAATTATGCTGAATTGCATATGAGCTCCTATTAATTTATTTAATATAATAAATAGTAGTAATAATAGTAAAGTATTTGGAAAATGTTGACAAGTTAAAATTTGAATATTGTGAGAGTACTTTTTGGTGCTGAAAATTCTGTGGAGTTTATTGAAAAGTTTTCAACCATTTAAACAAAATGATGTTAAAAATAATTGAGAAGTTTGTTTTCCACATTTTATACTCCGATTGTTAAGATAATATTCTACAATTATACATTTTTGAATGTTTAAATGTGTTGATGAGTTTGTGGAAAGTCAGCTGTATAGCTTTTTGTAAATGACGTTTATCAGCTCTTTAAGTTCACTATCTGTTTTGATTTTGTTTTCTATATTTTTTATTGAATGCAAAACTGTTGCATGATCTCTGCCGCCGAAATATTCACCCACTTCCTGCAGTGAAATATTCAGCTTTTCTCTTAGAATATACATACATATCTGCCTTGGATAGGAAATACTTTTCGTTCTCTTTTTGGATTTTAACTCTGACGGCTTTATGTTGAAAAATGAGGTGACCGTGTCAATTATCACTTCGGGATTGAGAGCTCTGTCTTTTTTTATAAGAAATTTATCCAAAGATCTTTTTGCCAGCTCAATGCTCAGCTCTTCATTGTGAAATGATGCAAAAGCACTCAATCTGATCAATGCACCTATTAGCTCCCTGATGTTGTCACTTTTGAGATTTTCAGCAATAAAAAGGGCCACTTCTTCACTAAGTTCAAGATTCATCAATTCTGCTCTTTTCATCAAAATGGCCGTTTTCTCTTCATTTGAAGGTGCCTGAATATCTGCGATAAGACCCCAGGCGAATCTGCTTTTGAGTCTGTCTTCCATTGTCGGTATTTCATTGGGAGTTTTATCGCATGTTATTATAATCTGCTTTTGTGAGTCGTAAAGGGAGTTAAAAGTATAGAAAAATTCCTCGGTACTCCTTTCTTTACCGGCCAGAAACTGGACATCATCGAAAAGCAGCACATCAATGCTTCTGTATTTTCCTCTGAAATCATCCATGCTTTTTGTTTTTAATGAATATATCATCTCATTAGTGAAATTTTCACTTGATATATATAAAATTTTAAGTTTGGGATAGCTTTGCATCAGTTTATTTCCTACAGCGTGCATCAGGTGTGTTTTTCCAAGCCCGACTCCGCCGTAAATAAAAAGAGGATTATATGTATGGAAAAAACCCTCGCCCACCGCCATACATGCAGCATGTGAAAACTGGTTGGAGCCGCCTACAACAAAAGTGTCAAAGGTGTACTGCTTGTTTATATTGCTGTTATGATTATTGATATTTATATGATATGTAGGACTGGAGGCTTGTATATTGTTATTCTTTTTCTTTGTTTGATTTTTTATAACCAACTCTATATCTGCTTCAATAGAAAGAGTGTTATTAAAAATATTTTTTATGAGAGTCAGATATTTATCTTGCACCCACGTTTTATAAAACCTGTTTGGCACTGAAATTGTGACTATATCACCTCTCAGCTCGGCAACACTTAAAGGTTTAAGCCATGTATTAATCTCTTGTTCATTTAATTTATAGGAAGCTTCTTTTAGCACTTCATCCCATATTTTTACATTATCCAAAGTCTAAACCACCATAAAAATAAATTATACTTCAAGTTTCGCACTTACACTGTTTTCATGTCTTTGTTCACCCTGTTAAATATCAGCTTCGCTGATTACCTGTGGCATTTAACAGGGCAGGGAGTGAAAACGCCGAAGCAATCTCAAACGAAGTACAAAACTTGAGTTATACTAAAAACGGTAGAAAGTCGTTTTCTATAACAAAAAACTCAACTTTCTGCACTTTAACAAAGTGGACTCAATTATTCAAAGATATTTTTTTATAAAATTAATTATTACAATACACAAGTGGAAATTGTGTTTAAAAAAATATCAGGAAAATTGCATATAATAATTAGAGCTTGTATATTACGGATTTATAAGGCAACCGGCGGTAAATATTATGCATTTACAATTTTACCGCCTGTTGAAAAAGTGTTAAAAATTTTAGTTATCGTTATCTTCGATATCTTTGCTGAAAAGTTCTTCGATGATTTTATATGCATCACAGGCTCCCTCTTCCTGAATGATAGCTGAAGAAAGAAAAACATTTTTCGGTTCCATATCCGAAGTTAAATAAAATATTTTTCTGTAACAATCCATTTGGCTTTCTGTCATCACTTCAGTCTGTTCCTTGTCAACAGCGGTTATTGCCGGTACGGAATCGCTTTTAAAACCGTCTGTAAGGAATAGAAGAAGTATAACAAGGATAAAGAGAATTATAGAGGCCGGTAAAAAAATATTGAAAATATTACCATTGCCCTTTTTCTCGAACTTTGTGAGTAAGTCATTGCCCCAGTTATCAATTTTTTGGGATATTTTCTCATAATAACTGCTGCTTATCGATTCTTCAAACTCTTCCTCTTCAATTTCATCCAAATATTCGAAAAATTTCCTTCTTATATACGGTGTAAGCCCTTCTTCCAGATTCTCCTCTTCACGCTTTTTTTGGTGTTCAGAAGCAAGTTCGGAGATTTTTCCTTTTATTACCGTTTCATTAAGTTTGTTTTCATCGCATGCAGTCAATATTTCTTCGGCTAGCTTTTCTGAAATATCAAATTCTCTGGCAAAAGATTTTATTTTTTCCTGATCCATCAGCGCACCTCCTGTATTTAATAAAAATATATCATAAATTTAGATGTTTCTGCAACATCTTATCTTGAGCAATCGGAGTTAATCATCTATAAGTATAGACGGTTGTAGTATAACGTTACTTAAAAGAGGTTTTTAAATTTTATGATGCTGTTAAATTCAACTCCACTTTATTTGGGGACAAGCGGTTACAAATATGACGACTGGATGGATGTGTTTTACCCTGCCGGTACTTCTCATTACAATATGCTGGAATACTATACAAAACATTTTAATCTTATAGAAATAACATTTACTTTTTATAAAATACCATATGCCAAAACAATTCAGAGCATATTATCAAGGACTCCTGATAATGTATTCTTTTCAGTAAGGCTTCATAAAAACTTATTGCGAGGAAGAAATACACAAAGAGAATTTAATGATTTTTTATACGGTTTAAGCCCTTTGCTGGAAAACAATAAAATTAAAGCGTTTTTTGCCGACTACAATTATAAATTTACCTCATGCAGAGCAAACATGAGTATTATTAAAGAACTGGCTGGAAAACTGCCTGCTGAAGTTCCGTTCTTTGCAGAACTGCCAAGTAGTACATGGTACAAGGAAAGGTATATTGAAGAGTTCAAGGAAAACAGAATAGGCCTGATAGGTCTTCATTTGCCGGAAATACCAGGACTTGCACCTTTTTACCCGGTTAGTACCAATTATTTTACTTATCTAAGACTGTACGGCAAAAGCAGGCTTTGGGTTGTTCCGGATGACAAAGATACTGGCTACAGATACAAGCAAGATGAAATTAAAAAAATATTAAACAGGTGCATCGATGCCAGTGTCCTCAGCAAAGGGATTTTTATAAGCTATTGCAATGTAACAGGGGGAAATGCTGCAGTAAATGCCCTGGATACGAAAAAAATAGTTGAAAGTGAATTTTAAAACTTTAATTCTTCCAAAGAATTTGCCCCGCAGTTTATTGTGAAAGCTGACCAAAAAACCTGGAAACTTTGAAATTTGAGGCGAATATTTAAATTATTTTAAAAATTACGGTAAAAAAATGGAAGGGTTTTAAATTTATTCTTTGTTAATAATATGATAAAAAATTTAAATAAGTCCTTGACATATTGAGTTAGTCTTTTTATTTTTACTTTAGCACTCAGCAAGGGAGAGTGCCAACAAATTTTTTAAAAAACAGCAGGAATGTTGATGAACATTAAATTGTCCGATAGAGAGGAAACAGTACTCAGGGTTATTGTAGATGAATATATTAACAGCAGTCAGCCTGTGGGCTCAAGGTATGTTTCCAAAACAGGATTTCTGAGTTTAAGCCCCGCTTCCATAAGGAATATCATGAGTGATCTGGAAGATAAGGGCTTTATAATACAGCCCCATACTTCTTCAGGGCGCGTTCCCACTGATTCAGGTTTTAAATATTATATAGATAAATTTATAGCTATCTCCAGCAATGACATTCGGGAGCTGGAAAATGAATTCCAGGATCTTAATGCTGTAAATGTCAGAAGTATGTTTGACAGTATAAGCAGAAAGCTCGGGGATCTTACCCATTCCATCGGGTTTGTTATTTCCCCTAAGCTTAATACCATGTACCTTAAGCATATAGAATTTATAAGACTTAATTCTGACACCGTATTAACTGTGATAGTTACAAAATCGGGCATAGTCCACAACATGCTTATGAATATTAATGAGTCGATTAAGGATAATGATCTGGTAAGGGTTGCTAATTATCTGAATGAAAAGTTTAAGGACAAAACGCTTCTGGAGGTTAAGGAGCAGCTTGTTAATGAAATGAGAGACAAAAAGGATAAGGTCAACGAACTGACGGAAAAGGTTATGCATGTCAGCCAGAATCTCTTTAACGATGCCGATTTTGGATCTGAAATCATTTTACACGGTACGTCTAATATTATAGGACAGCCCGAGTTCAAGGATACGGAAAAACTTAAAGACTTTTTAAGGGCTTTTGAAGAGAAACACTTTGCTTATCAAATCCTTGAAAGGTGTATGCGTGAAAATGGAGTGAAGATTTTTATAGGCTCAGATTTGGGTTCCGATAGTGTAGAGGAGTTGGGATTGGTTACCAAACCCTATCTCAGGGATGATAAAACGATAGGAACATTAGGGGTCATCGGCCCGAAAAGGATGAAGTACCCTGAAGTTATCCCCATTGTGGATTTTACTGCGGAAATTATAACAAATTTATTAAAAAAACTTGGAGGAAACAATGAAAAATAAAGAAGATGAATTTGTTAATAAGGAGAATGTAGAAGAAAAAGAGGATGAAAAGGAAAACAATGAATATGAAGCTGAACCGGAAGCGGCTTTTGAAAATGATTCAAAAAAGTCTGACGAAGAGGAGAAGGATGAGGAGGTTGAGATTCTGAAAAAGGATAGGGAAAAACTTGCAAAAGAACTTCAGGAAGCTAAAGATAAAGTTTTGCGTATTTCTGCTGATACGGATAATTACCGGAAACGTTTGGCTAAAGAATCTGAAGATAAAGTAAAATACGCTAACCAGGGTTTGATCCTTGAACTGCTTAATGTTGTGGATCACCTTGAAATGGCTTTGGATCACAGCGCGGAAGATTCTAATGTTGAGGCTTTAAGAAACGGAGTGGAACTTACATTGAAACAGTTTAAAGACGTACTTAAAAAATACGGGGTTGAGGAGATAAAAGCCAAAGAAGGGGATACTTTTGACCCCAACATCCATGAAGCAATGATGCTGGATGAGAGGCATGATCTTGGTAACAACTGTATCTCTACAGTTATGCAGAAGGGATATAAGCTTCATAACAGGGTGATACGATCCAGCAAAGTCAGAGTGAATAAGAAAGAAGAAAAAAATAATACACAGGAGGAAAATAATGAGTAACACAGGCGGAAGAGTTATAGGAATTGATTTGGGTACCACCAACTCTGTTGTTTCGATAATGGAGGGCGGTCAGCCTAAAGTGATAGTAAATGCCGAAGGTATGACAACCACACCTTCGGTTGTAGCTTTTACAGACAGCGACGAAAAACTTGTGGGAATGCTTGCCAAAAGGCAGTCCATTACAAACCCCACCAATACGGTTTTTAGTATCAAAAGGCTGATAGGCAGAAAGTATGAAGCCAAGCAGGTGGATAAAGCAAAGGATATTCTCCCCTATAAAATCGTTCCTGCAGATAACGGAGATGCTTGGGTTGAGGTGAAAGATAAAAAATATGCTCCTCAGGAAATTTCCGCTATGATTCTGCAGAAACTGAAAAAAACAGCTGAGGAATATCTTGGGGAGACGGTTACAGATGCTGTAATCACGGTCCCTGCATATTTTAACGACGCTCAGCGCCAGGCCACAAAAGATGCCGGCAAAATAGCGGGGCTCAATGTTCTCAGAATTATAAATGAGCCTACGGCTGCGTCTCTTGCATACGGTCTGGACAAGAAAAATGATGAAAAAGTGGCTGTCTATGACTTAGGAGGCGGTACCTTCGATATTTCAATACTGGAGCTCGGTGACGGTGTTTTCGAAGTGAAAGCTACAAACGGCGATACTTTTCTTGGCGGTGACGATTTCGACATGAGACTTGTTGAATGGCTGATTGACGAGTTCAAGAAAGAAAACGGCATAGATTTGGGCAAAGATAAAATGGCTCTTCAGAGACTTAAAGAGGCAGCGGAAAAGGCTAAACACGAACTTTCCTCTTCTGTTGAAACGGAAATAAATCTGCCTTTTATCACAGCGGATCAGTCAGGACCGAAGCATCTTGTTAAAAAACTTTCCAGAGGTAAGTTTGAATCTCTTGTCAGTGATCTTGTTGAAAGAACTCTGGAGCCATGTAAAAAATCACTTGAAGATTCCGGAATCTCCGCTTCTGAAATAGATGAGGTTATTCTTGTCGGCGGTATGACTAGAATGCCCCTTGTCCAGCAAAAAGTTAAGGAGTTTTTTGGTAAAGAACCACACAAAGGTATTAATCCGGATGAGGTCGTTGCCATCGGTGCAGCTATCCAGGCCGGTGTGCTTAGAGGTGATGTTAAAGACGTTCTTCTGCTGGATGTAACACCTCTGTCCCTTGGAATTGAGACAATGGGTGGTGTTATGACGAAAATAATCCCCCGCAATACCACTATACCTACTAAGAAGAGCCAGGTGTTTACAACTGCAGCAGATAATCAGACATCTGTTACCGTTCACGTACTTCAGGGTGAAAGGGAGATGTCTGCCGATAATAAATCGATTGGCAGGTTCGATCTCGTAGGTATTCCGCCTGCACCAAGAGGCGTTCCCCAGATCGAAGTTACGTTTGATATAGATGCCAACGGTATTATGAATGTTTCCGCTAAAGATTTGGGAACAGGCAAGGAACAGTCCATTCGTATCACTGCAAGCAGCGGTCTTAGTGAAGAGGAAGTTGACAGAATGGTAAAAGAAGCGGAAGCCAATGCTGAAGCGGACAAGAAAAAGAAAGAGCTTGCAGAACTTAGAAATCAGGCGGATACTTTGGTATATTCCACTGAAAAATCATTGAAAGACCACGGTGACAAGGTAGATGCTGAGACAAAGGAAAACATCGAAAAGGCACTTGATGAATTGAAAAAAGCTCAGGCTGGCGAGGATACCGAAGAGCTGAAAAAAGCCATCGAAAATCTTTCCAATGTTTCTCACAAACTTGCTGAGGCCGTTTATCAGGCGACCGGCGGCCAGGAAACAGGTCAGGATGCCGGCCAGGCAGGTGCGGAAACAGGCGCCGGCGGAGCCGACCAATCTAAGGGCAACAAAGAAGAAGATGTTGTTGATGCAGATTATGAAGAGGTAAACGACGAAAACAAAGACAAACAGTAAAGCAAAAAGCGGGCAGAATGCCCGCTTTTTTTATCCGGGGATTTATATACAAACACAGTGAAAATTTTGTATAACTAAACTATTGTAAATTTTATCACAGTCTCCCTGATTTTGGGAAGACGTTTGTAGTTACGAATAGTTGCTAAAGAGTATTAAATATGATAATAAGCGCAGTTTAGCTTTGATATAGATTTATGTACGATGATTTGGAGGTAGATGTTGACGAAAGATTATTATGAAATTCTGGATATACATAAAAACGCTTCCGATGCCGAAATAAAAAAGGCATACAGGAAACTTGCGCTGAAGTATCATCCTGACAGAAACCCTGATGACAAGGAAGCCGAGGAAAAATTCAGAGAGGTAAGCGAGGCTTACCAGATTCTTAGCGATCCCCAAAAAAGGGCACAGTACGATCAGTACGGCCGTGTTTTTGACGAAGGATTTGCCGGAGGCGGCGGCGGATTTAATAACGATGATTTTGCTTCCACAATATTCGAAGAATTTTTCGGAGATGCTTTTGGAGACTTCTTCGGCGGCGGAGCAGGAAGAAGAGCTCAAAAACGTCCGAGACGCGGCTCCAATATAGAAATGAAAGTTGATGTGGAGTTTAAAGAAGCGGCTTTCGGTGTAAAGAAAACCGTTGATATTCCCAAGGTCGTTAATTGTCACAGATGCAATGGTAAAGGAGCGGAACCGGGCGGAGTAACTACATGCTCAAGGTGTAACGGAACCGGCCAGTTTGTACGCAGGCAAGGTCTTTTCCAGATTTCTACACCCTGCCCGGAATGTAACGGAACAGGTCAGTTTATAAAAGAGAAGTGCAAGGAATGCCATGGAGAGGGGTCTTTAAGGAAAAATAAGAAGCTTGAGGTAAAAATTCCGGCGGGCATTGAATCCGGGATGACTTTAAGAGTAAGCGGAGAAGGTAATGACGGCAGCAACGGCGGCCCTGCCGGTGATCTTTTTGTTCATGTTAATGTAAAAGAGCATGAATATTTTAAAAGAGACGGTAGGGATATTGTTTTGGAACTCCCCGTTTCTTTTGCCGATGCTTCGCTGGGGACAACGGTCGATGTGCCGACGCTTGACGGAAGCGAAACCATTAAAATCAAACCCGGGTCACAGCCGGGGGATAATATTGTTTTGAAAGGAAAAGGTATTGCCGATGTACAGGGTTACGGTATCGGGAATATGAGGATTGTACTTAAAGTCATTATGCCAACAAAGCTTAATAAAAAGCAGCGGGCACTGTTAGAAGAATTTAAGGAAAACTCTGATGAAGAAACGTATAAATCTCACAATTCCCTGTGGAATAAAATGAAAAGTTTTTTTGCAAGTTGCCTGACGATATAAAGCGCTCTTGCATATTTGTTAGATAAATCGTTTCTTATGGTGGAGATTTCCTTCAGCCCTGGTGAGGACCCATATAGATGCTAATAGTTTCTGCGTTTTTGCCAAACATATTTTCCGGCCTGCCATCAATATCTTTTTGGCAGGCTTTTTTTATTTAAAACATAACGTTCATTTATTCTAAACATTCAAATGTAAAAATTGAGAGCTTTGCACAAACTACTTTTTGCGTTTTGGAAGTGGGTAGCACCAGCCTTATAGGCTTGCGATAGTTGTCAAGCATTCAATTTAGCTATTTACATAGCTGCTAATCGGTCTTCGACCGATGCTAGTGGGATACATTACTTCAGTCCCGCAAACCTGTAAATAATGAATTACAAAAAAAGATTTGCCCGGCTAAACCCGCGCTTCCTGACTTGTGCAAAATTCTTAATTTGAGACTTTTGAATAACTCTATTTGTCATGCTGAATTTATTTCAGCATCTCGTATATCAATAAGTTATGAGACCCTGAAACAAGTTCAGGGTGACAATATCCCAAATATTCAAAACTTTTAATTTTTGAGTTGCAGCCAAAAGTCATGCTGCAGATATCCAAAATGGAATGAATAGTAAAACAATTAGTTGAAACACCCTATTGAACAGGTGTCCTTAATCGCGTTGAATAAAATATAATCGTTTATTGCAAAAGTGATTAATATTTAATCACACTTCTTTGCTCATTTATAACTTCTGAATTCATTTGTCTCAAGTTACCAAATAATTAGCATATCTGGCATCTTTGTTGCTTTAGTTAAATGAAATAATACAGGAGGTTTCTATGAAACTTATCAGAGGGATTTTAAAACCACACAAACTTGATGATGTCAAAAACGCCCTGATGGAGATTGGTATAATCGGTATGACTGTAATCGAAGTGAAAGGCTATGGCAGGCAGAAAGGCCACAGCGAGCTTTACCGAGGTGCTGAATACAAAATTGATTTTGTGCCGAAAGTGCAGATTGATGTTGCAGTTGCAGATGACCAGGTTGAAATCGTTGTGGAGAAAATTGTTAGTTCAGCAAATACCGGCCGTATAGGCGACGGTAAAGTGTTTGTTCTACCCGTTGAGGAAACTGTTCGTATCCGAACCGGGGAAAAAGGGATTGAAGCATTATAAACATAAATTTTCGGAGGTATAGGTTATGGAAAGTATTGTACATTTAAGTTATGCAATTGATACGTTTTATTTTTTAATATGCGGTGCGCTCGTTATGTGGATGGCTGCCGGTTTTGCTATGCTTGAAGCTGGTTTGGTAAGGTCCAAAAACACCACGGTTATTTTAACAAAAAATGTTGTTTTGTTTGCGATAGCATGCGTGATGTATTTGCTGATAGGCTACTATATTATGTATTCAAGCAGTGCAGGCGGAATTGTGCCGAACTTTGGTTTTTTAATAGGCTCAGAGAATTCTGCAGCAGATATCCTTGCCGGTGGTGATTCTGCTCCTTATTATTCGGCTAGATCAGATTTTTTCTTTCAGGTGGTTTTTGTTGCCACTGCGATGTCCATCGTTTCCGGTGCGGTTGCCGAAAGGATGAAATTATGGGCATTTGTAATTTTCTGTGTTATTTTAACCGGCTTTATCTACCCTGTGGAAGGTTTCTGGACATGGGGCGGTGGATGGTTGAGTGCAATGGGCTTTTCAGATTATGCGGGATCCGGTATTGTTCATCTTGCCGGAGCGTCAGCTGCTCTGTCGGGTGCTATTTTTTTGGGACCAAGAAGGGGAAAATACGGTCCCAAAGGGCAGGTGAATGCTATTCCCGGTGCTAATCTGCCGCTTGCAACACTCGGAACTTTTATATTGTGGATGGGTTGGTTCGGATTTAACGGCGGTTCAGAGTTAAAAATGTCCGATATAACTTCAGCCAACAATGTCGCTCAGGTTTTTGTGAACACCAATGCAGCGGCAGCAGGCGGATTGGTGGCTGCTCTTATTGTAGCAACAATACTGTTTAAGAAGGCAGATTTAACAATGATATTGAACGGTGCTTTAGCAGGCCTTGTTGCCATAACAGCTGGTCCTTCAGCACCATCAGCTTTGGGAGCTACACTCATAGGTGCTGTAGGAGGGGTTATCGTGGTTTTCTCCATTATCTTTATAGATAAAACGTTGAAAATAGATGACCCCGTAGGTGCCATTTCCGTACATGGGGTTGTAGGGACCTGGGGACTCATTGCAGTTCCAATAACAAATCCAGATGCATTATTAGGGGTTCAGGTGTTGGGAGCTTTGAGTATTTTTGCATGGGTTTTTGCAGTCAGTTCCATAGTATGGCTTATTCTGAAATTGCTCATAGGCATTCGTGTGGGTGAAGAGGAAGAATACGAAGGACTCGATTTTATCGAATGCGGAATGGAAGCTTATCCTGAATTCACTAAAACAAGTAAATAAAAAGAAATGTAAAGAATAAAAAAAGCGCCTCAGGGCGCTTTTTTTATTTTATTTAAGAATCCATCATTGAACTTGAACCACACTTCTCATCACGCATTACGCGTCACGTTTTACGGCCAGTGCGCTGCAAAATTAAAAAGTTGTTGAATAAAGTGTCAATTTACTGCTAAAAGATGATTCAAAAAGCCGAGGAGTCACAAATGAGCAGTAAAGAGACAGAATACTTTGAAGACTGGAACGAACGCAGCATGAAAGCCGAAATGATGATACCGATTATTGGTAAACTTTATAGAGAAAAAAGTGTAATCATAACCTTATACGGCAGATCACTGGTAAATAAAACGGCAATAGATATAATAAAAGAGCATCGTTTTGCAAGAAAAATTCTGGAAAATGAGCTTTCAGTTAACGATACATATCCTATTATGAGCACAATTCAAAATATGGAGCTCTCTCCGTGTAAAATTGATATCGGTAAGCTTACCGTCAAATATCTTGAACAAAAACCGGGCGATATTAAAAAATTTCTGGAAAATGAATTAAAAGAAGCATTCCGAGAAGATAAAAATGTACTGAAAAATCCCAGGGATGTTGTTTTATACGGATTCGGCAGGATAGGAAGGCTTATTGCCCGTATTTTAATAGATAAAACCGGGCGTGGTGACAAACTGAGATTAAAAGCTATTGTGGTCAGGAAAGGCGGTAAAGATGACCTTGTGAAAAGAGCTGCACTTTTAAGACGGGATTCGGTTCACGGACAGTTCAACGGTACAGTGAGAGTTGATGAAGAAGAAAATGCTATCATTGCAAACGGTGTAATGATAAAAGTTCTTTACGCCAACTCGCCTGAAGAGCTGGATTATACGGCACACGGGATTAACAACGCCATCATCGTAGATAATACGGGCAAATGGAGGGACAGGGAAGGTCTAAACCAGCATTTGAAAGCGAAAGGGGCTTCCAAAGTTGTCCTGACAGCTCCCGGGAAAGGGGATATCCCCAATATTGTCTACGGTGTTAATCACTCGGAAATAAACAGTGTAAATGAGGACATTTTTTCGGCTGCAAGTTGTACAACGAATGCCATTGTGCCGGTGCTTAAAGTTATTGATGATGAATATAAAATAAAAACCGGGCATATAGAGACATGCCATTCATATACAAACGATCAGAACTTAATCGATAATTACCACAAAAAAAGCAGGCGCGGCAGGAGTGCACCGCTGAATATGGTGATTACCGAAACAGGGGCTGCAAAAGCTGTTGCTAAAGCCCTGCCCAATCTTTCCGGAAAATTAACGGGTAATGCTATAAGAGTTCCCACTCCCAATGTCTCGATGGCTGTTTTGATGCTTCAATTGGAAAAGGAAACTGACAGGGAAAGCCTTAATTATCATGTCAGGGGTAAATCTCTGAACTCTGACTTGCAGTGGCAGATAGATTATACGAACTCTCCGGAAGTGGTTTCTTCAGACTTTGTGGGATCGCGTTTCGCCTGTATCTTTGATTCCCAAGCCACAATTATTGACGGTGACAGATGTGTTTTATACGTGTGGTATGATAATGAATTCGGATATTGTACGCAGGTTGTGAGAATTGTGCAAAATATAGCAGGAATAAATTTGCTGACTCTGCCAAAAGTGTAATTTTTTTTGGCGGTGTTTTTCAACGGGGATTTTATACTGACGTCACCCCATTTTTTATTGTGTACACAAATTGATTGACTTCGACTATCACCAGTCTAAAAGACTGGTGATAGCCATAGGCATCCTTGCGAAACCCTGTGGAAACAGGGTTGTGGCAATCTCAAAACAAGAAAAATAGTGAGATTGCTTCGTCGTTTTCACTCCCTGCCCTGTTAAATGCCACAGGCAATCAGCGAAGCTGATATTTAACAGGGTGAACAAAGACGTGAAAACAGTGTAAGTGCGAAACTTGAATAAGTATATGTAAAACAATACTTTTATATAATTTTTGGGGTGACGCCAGGGATTTTATCCTGACAGACGGCTTATTAATGTATTCACTGGGTGAATTTTGCTATATGATTATTAAGTTTAAAATCAGATAGACTATCGGTGTTGCATACAGAAGTATACGTACTATTTTATTGACAGTGATTCTTTTGATAAAGATGCAAAGGAAAAGCGGTAAAAATACAGCAGATCCTCTGATCCCCATCGAAAGATAACTCCACTCAAGGATAACATTATTCAGCTCCATCAGTACCACCGCTAAAGCGGTCATAAGCAGTATAACGCCGATAATCCTTATCCTTTTCAGCTGGCTGCTTTTATTTTGCGCAGGGAGTATGTCTCTGTAAATATTTGTAATGACACCCAATGTCAGACCGGAGCCCGTGCCTATGATTATGATGAAAACAAAAGCCATGAAAAGTGTGGATAATGCGGCCGGAAAATAATTTTCTATAAAATAAGGCAGGGCTGCAGTGGTTACTGATTCAAGTTCCGGATGGGATACTTTTAAATACATTCCAATAAAAACTCCCATAAGTCCAATAGGAGGGATAAACAGTGCACTCAGAAAAGCGCCTTTTTTAGCCTCTGAAACGGAGCGTGCAGAAAATATTGCCTGCAGGTATGTTTGCGTGGCAAGAACTCCGATGACCATGGATAACAGGTCAAGGGCGGCATCTTTCTGACCGTAACTGAAAAGGCTAAACCATTTGATATTTTTCGGCAGCTGGGATGACAGGTCTGCAAATCCGTCGGATTTAAATGCCGCTATGAGAAAACAGCTCAGAATAACGACGTAGAGAATAACAATTTTTATTTTACCCATTGCAGTAGTACTTTTTATCCCGCCGCTTAGAGTGAAGATTCCCAGAATGGCTGTTGATGTAATGCTTGCTTCTTTTAAGCTCATATGGAAAACGACAATCAGTATTGATGCTGATGCTAAAATTTGGGCTATAATATGTACAAAAATACCAGCTGAAGTAAAGATACTGCTGTATTTCCGGAAACCTTCTCCTAAAGAAAGACCTATATATTCAGAAACGGTGGTTGTTTCAGCATTTCTCAACGGACGGGCAAAAAACAACCCCAAAAGCAGACATGCAATACCGCTGCCGAGAGTAAAAATCCAGGCCGACAGCCCGAATTTATAAGCAAGTTGTACAGTCCCTATTGTTGAAGCCCCGCCAACAAGAGTCCCGATTATGATGGCGGCAACAGAAAACGAAGATGCCTGTCGGTCTGCCAGTGAAAAATCTTTCTCTGTTGAAGTGGATTTTCCGGAAAGAAAAACGGGGATACTTATTGCAGTGACGGCAATAATAAAAAAAATTTTTTCCAAAAGCGTCCCTTACTTTTTCTTTATATTTTACATATTAGATGAATCATAAGTCAAATACTCTTTCTTTTTTATATTCTTTTGCTATAAAGTTAGTATGTTCAGACGCATAAATAAAACAAAAAATGAAATATTAAATCTATCATTAAAGTGGCGGATAATAATATTTTATTTTTTCTTTGGGTTTATACCTTTGGTTTTTATTTCATATTATTCTTTTTTTATATCTTCCAAATCCATAAGTTCCACTACAGAAAAACAGGTGAAAGAGCTTATGAATGGAGTAAGTCAAAGAATGGACGCTTTTTACTATAAAATAAAAGGGGATATCTATCAACTGTCTGATAATCCCATTGTACAGCTGGTATTTCTGCAGTTTAGTTACAGCCAGCGCGTACAGTATTTATGGGATAAACTGGCTAAATACAGAACAAATTCTGTTAATTATGACAGGATCAGCCTTTATACACCAACTGCCGAACTTGTTCTAACAACGCCTAAGGTAAACAAAACCGAAAGCAAAAGACTTGTTTCCACGTCCATAATCACCGATGCTTTTTCAAGAGATTTCTCTCTTTATAGGATTAACAGAGGTGAGGCAGGTAGTTTGTTATTTATTAAACGTGTTTACGACTTTGAAAACAACGAAGAGCCGGTAGGTTTGGTGGTTTATGAAATATCCAATGACATGTTCACCGACTTCCTGGATCAGGTGGATATTGGAGAAGGAATAGTGAAAAGTATAATAGGCAAAAACGGGGAGAAAATTTATGAGCATAATGAGGGCAATGTTAATAAATCAACGTTGCCTGATTCCAGTTTCGTCAAATATTCAACAAATGTCAGCTCTTTAGGCTGGGATATAAGTATATCTATACCTGAAAAAGTTCTTTTTGAGGATATCTACAACCTGAGAAATAAAAGTCTGTTTTTTTCGATTCTTGTTGCTCTTATAGCTTTTACTTCTGCACTTTTTTTTATCAAAAGAATCCTTGTGCCCATAAGAAAAGTTATTGACGGTACAAAACGCTTTGCTGAAGGGGATTTGGATTATCGTATTAATCTGGAAACGGGTAAAGAGTTAAAGGTTCTCTCTGAAGCTTTTAATAACATGGCTCAGCAGTTGCAGAGCAGGCAGAATGAACTGATTCAGACAAATAAACTCGTTTCCCTGGGCTTGCTTTCAGCCAGTATAGCTCATGAAATTAAAAATCCTCTGGCAGGAATAAAAACAAGTGTTCAGGCTATATCCAAAAGAAAAATTTACGATTCATCTGAAAGGGAAATCCTTAATAACGTTACCAGTGAGGTTGACAGACTCAATAAAATTGTTACTGAAATGCTTAATTTTGCCAAACCTATTCCTTCAGTTAAAAGCAATGTTCGCGTTGATGCAGTTGTGGAAAAGGCACTCACTTTTTTGACGAATGATCTGAAAAACAAAAAAGTTAAGGTATATAATCGTTTAAAACCCTCTGAAAAATATCTGGACGAGGATCAGTTTTTGCAGATACTTATTAATCTTATGTTAAACGCACTTGCTTCAATAAAGTCCGAAGGAGGCTTTATCAATATCCACCAGGAAAATGACAGCGGGGAAGCATTGATAATTGAGGATAATGGTATTGGAATACCAGAGGACAAACTGGATAAAATATATGATCCGTTTTTTAGCATGTCAAAAGAGGGAACCGGCTTAGGTCTTTCTGTTGTATACAGTCTTGCAAAGCAGAACAATATTGATATTGAAATTGATAGTGCTGAAAATGCAGGTACAAAAGTTAAACTTAAATTCAAAGGTGATAATGAAAATGGCTAATATAATGATAGTTGATGACGAAGTAGTTTTGGTAAATTCTCTTAAATTTGCTCTGGAAAATGATGGGCATAAAGTTATGCCTTTTTATGAGGGGAATTCTGCGATGCATTATTTAATAAATCATGAGCCTGATTTGATTTTGCTTGATTTGCGTCTGCCCGATATGCATGGACTGGATATACTGCGGAAAATTAAAGGGATGAACTCCAATCTGCCAACAATTGTTATTACTGCCCACGGAGATATCAATAGTGCTATAAATGCCATGAAACTTGGTGCGTTTGACTTTATACTGAAGCCTTTTGAGTTGGAAGAGATTACAATGTTGGTTGATAAAAGCCAGGCAGAGGCAAAACTTTACAACGAAGTTGAGCTGTTACGCAGCAAACGTTTTCAGCAGGAAACAATAGTGGGTGAGTCAAAAGAAATTTTAGAGGTTAAAGAAAAGATTAAAAAGGTTGCAGGTATAGACGAATGCACCGTTTTGATAAGAGGAGAAAGCGGTACCGGCAAAGAATTGGTTGCGAAAGCTATCCATAACGAGAGTCCTGAAAGAAAAAAGATGCCTTTTATCGATATTAACTGTTCCGCTCTGCCTGAGCAACTATTGGAGAGTGAGTTGTTTGGGTATGAAAAAGGGGCATTTACTGACGCAAAGCATAAAAAAGTGGGATTATTGGAGTTGGCTGATAAAGGAACGCTCTTTCTTGATGAAATAGGTGACATGCCCTTAAATTTACAGACTAAAATTTTGAGATTTCTTGAAAGCAGGAGTTTCAGAAGAATAGGAGGAGAAAAGGAAATCGTGGTTGATGTAAGAGTTATTGCAGCAACAAATACAAATCTTGAAAAAAACATTAAGGAAAAAAAATTCAGAGAAGATTTATATTACCGCTTAAATGTTGTTCCGATATCTGTGCCCCCTTTAAGAGAAAGGGGAGCTGATGCCGCAATTTTATCCAAGCATTTTTTGAGTTATTTTAAAAAGAAATTTGCAAAGTCAAATATAACTTTTTCGAAACAGGCAGAAAAGGCGTTGTTGGAATACCACTGGCCTGGCAATGTCCGTGAGTTAAAGAATCTTATCGAACGACTTGTCATTTTAAAATCCGGCAGCTTAATAGAATTGAAAGATTTACCCGATGAGATAAAAAAGGCGGGAAATATAAAGTCCTCTAATGCGAAAATCTTAAGTGATCATGGCAAATGTCTGGATGATATGTTGTTGAATGTTGAGTACGAGCTAATCAGAGATGCATTGATCAAAGCAAAAGGTGTGAAATCTGTTGCAGCCGATATGCTGGGGATAAGCAGGCATTCGCTAAAAAGGAGGTTACAAAAATTCGATGAGAAAACAGAATGAGGATTTGCTATATAATTTTAATAATATTTAGTTTTGCATGTTTTTCTTATGCTGCTGAGACACAACATATTGTGATCCTTAGCTGGTTTAATGACGGCAGTGCTGAAGACGGTTTCAGGGATGGAATAATATCCAGAAATATAGATGCACGTTTTTATACATTTGGAACAAACAGGGATATGGGAGTTCTTGAAAAGCAGTTGGCATTTATTGATAAACTGCCAAAAGATTTAATTTATGTGAACGGTTTTCGGGCAGCTTCAAAATTAATAAAAAGATTTCCTGAGACGCCGATAGTTTTTATTGTTGAGGATGACCCTGTAAAAAATGATATAATAGCCAGTAAGTGGCGGACATTGACCAATGCAACAGGGATAGATGTATCCATACCAGTTTTGGAAGAGCTGCTTGAGCTTAAGGCGGTACGAAACTTTGAAACAATATATTTTTTGTCCGGCAGCCGGACAAAAAAATCGGATGAAAAATTTCGTGAAATGGAAAGACTTGGGAAATATCTTAAATTTGATTCAGTCTTAATTAAGGATATTAAAAATATCAAAAAACATATGTTAAAGCCTTTCAATAAAGCAAAATCAGCAGCATACCTTACCGGCAGTGTTTCTTCTGAAATCGGCAGAGGAATAAAAAAACTTAACATTCCTGTAATGGCTGAAAAGCCTGAAATGGTAGTTAACGGCTATGGAATGATAGCAACGGTTGTTGATATGTACAGGGCCGGAAGATTATTAAGTGATAAAGCGGCGGCTGTCTTATCAGGGAGAAAGGCGTCCGAAATTCCTGTGCAGACTATTAGATATTTCAGACTTGTGGTTAACCTGGCAGAAGCGGAGAGGATAAACGTAGATGTACCGCTTGAATTATTGCTTACAGCTATGGATATAATACGTTAGAGATGGGCGGTTTCCGCTCTTGAGCGTATTTAGCTCGCTTATCCCATATCTTGAATAATTTTATACAGTTTTTAAAAAATAATTATAACAGTAAATTATACAATGAAAGTCCAAATATACGTCTGTTTATTCCCGGAAATAAAACTATTTTTGTTCTGGTATGCTTTTTGCAAGAATTATTGCAATAAATTGTTATGGAGGTGCATATTATGTTTAAAAGGGTACTAAGTATTATTTTTGTGGCAGTTTTTTTTATGGTGTTTTCGCTGCCTCAGGCAAAAGCTGATGAGAAAAATCTTATTATTACTACAGCCACAACAGGTGGAACCTATTATCCGGTTGGTGTGGCTATCGGGACATTGATCAGTATTAAACTTGCAAAAGAACATGGGATTACAGCTACAGCTATAAACTCTGCAGGCTCCGGTGAGAATGTTCAGATGTTGAAGAACGGCGAGGCTGATTTTGGTATTTTACAAGCCCTGTTCGGTTTGAATGCTTACAGGGGAGATGGCCCTTATGAAGGGAACCCTGTAAAAGATTTCCGGGCAGTTACAATGCTGTGGAAAAATGTGGAACATTTTGCCATTCTTGATGAGTATGTAAAAACAGGCACAATCATGGATTTAAAAGGTTTTCCTGCAAAATTTTCCATAGGAAAAAGGGGAAGCGGAACAGAAGGCTCCGGACGTACTATTCTGAAAGCATTAGGTATTGAGCCTGAAAGTTTAAGTCTGGAATATTTGGGATACAATCCTTCTGTACAGGCAATGATAGATAAAAGGATAGGCGGAGCAAATATCCCTGCCGGCCCTCCTGTGGCTGCCATTACACAGCTTTATGCCCAAATGGGAGATGAAGCGACTGTACTCGACTTTACTGATGAACAGCTGGCAAAAGTTAGGGAGTCATATCCTATATGGACACGTTATGTCATTGAGCCCGGTGTTTACCCCGGCCAGAAAAAACCTATCAACACAATAGCTCAGCCAAATTTGCTGGTTGTCAGGAAGAATTTGCCTGAAGAGGTGGTTTATCTTGTTACCAAAACAATATATGAAAATCTTCCTTTTTTAAACAATATTCACAAAGCTACTAAAGCAATGAGCCTTCAGGAAGCTCTGGACGGTCTGCCCGTTCCGCTGCACCCCGGAGCAGCCAGATACTATGAAGAAGCCGGATTGGATATACCCGACGAACTGAGAGAATAAAAGTAGAAGGGAGCCGGATATCCCGGTTCCCTCTTTACTAAGCAATTAAATTAAAGAACACAATGTCCATAAACTTTTCTGGGGAGAAATATGGCTAAAGTCGATGATCTGCTGGGACAAAATAATGAAGGAATTGAAGACTCAGGTGAGGTTTTAACATATAAGAGAAGTTTTGCCGGTTGGCAGAAAAATTTTATATACTGGTTCGCGATCATCATGTCTTTGTTCCATTTATGGATTAATACCATAGGTGTAATGCCGGAGATCCAGCGTAATGCAATGCATTTTGGTTTTGTGGTTTTTTTGGGATATCTTTTCTATCCTATGAGGAAAAAATGGGCGGACAAGACACTATGGTTGGACATCATTTTAGCTGTTTTGTCAATGGCGGCAGCTGTTTATCTGGTGCTGTTTGAAGATGCTCTGCACGCCAGAAATGAGGTGCCCATACTTCGTGATCTTATATTTGCAGGACTTGCCGTCATACTTATGCTGGAAGTTACGAGGAGAACGACCGGCTGGCTTATCCCTGCATTGGCAGGTTTTTTTATCTCTTATGCACTGTTTTTGGGTAAAGTGTTTCCGGGTGTTTGGAGTTTTTCCGGTGTAACAATAGAGAGGCTTTTGTACAGAATGTATTTTGCTCCTGACGGTTTATTTGGAACTATTGCTACAATTTCATCCACTTTCGTATTTTTGTTTGTCTTATTTGCAGCATTTCTTCTTAAGTCGGGGGCAGGAGAATTTATTATAAAACTTGCTGTTTCCCTTTTAGGTCATACCACCGGCGGTCCTGCCAAAATGGCGGTATTTGCCAGTGGATTTATGGGGTCCATTTCAGGGAGCGCTGTTGCTAATACAGTGGGTACAGGCTCTATCACAATTCCAATGATGAAAAGGATGGGATTTAAACCACAGTTTGCAGGTGGTGTTGAAGCTGCTGCAAGTACAGGTGGACAGCTTATGCCGCCAATTATGGGAGCCGGAGCTTTTATTATGGCTCAGTGGACCCAGATATCTTATCTTAAAATTATAGGTGTAGCTTTTATTCCGGCTGTAATGTATTTTTTGAGTGTGGCATTCTTTATTCATTTAAGAGCGAAAAAGAAAGGCCTGAAACCTATGCCGAAAGAAGATTTGCCTAAGTTTACAGAGGTTTTAAAGGAAGGATGGAACTTTTTTATACCTATTGGTGTTCTGATGTATTTTTTAATAAAGGGGAATACACCCACATATGCTGCTTCAATGGGTATTATTTCCATTGTTATAGCGAGCTGGTTTAACAAAAGCACCCGTATGGGGCCAAAAGACATCCTGGATGCATTGGCTTTGGGAGCACAGAATATGGTCAGTACAGGTGTTATTCTTTTATGCTCCGGTATTGTAGTTGGCATTGTACTTATGGTGGGAATGGGGATTAAATTTTCAATGCTTATTTCCACAATAGCCGGTGGAAGTTTGTTTATAACTATTGTTTTGGTAGCTTTGGCTTCACTAATTCTCGGTATGGGTCTTCCTGTTACTGCTTCTTATATTGTTCTGGCCGTTTTGGCTGCTCCTTCCATAGAGATGCTGATGCTGAAGGACCATTTGATAGCTAATTTCGGTTTAACAGCACAGCAGGCACTTGACCCTAATATTGTAAACAATATGATAGGACTTATTCCTAAGGAAGTTTCGGAAGGCTCTCTTCTTGCTGCGCATTTATTAATTTTTTGGTATTCTCAGGATGCTAATGTAACACCTCCTGTTTGCCTGGCAGCTTATACGGCATCAGGTATCGCCGGCAGTGATCCCTTGAAAACGGGCTTAGAGTCCTGGAAGCTTGCAAAAGGATTGTACCTTATCCCAATAATGTTTATCTATGATCCGGCAATTCTGTTCCAGGGGCCGCTTATAAGGACTTTTGAAAATATAATTACCGGAACCGCGGGTTTGTTTGTATTTGCTTCATTTTTTGAGGGGTATTATTTCCGTATTATTAATTGGGTTGAGCGTATCATTCTTGCTGTTACAGCAGTACTGCTTTTTTGGCCTGAGCGTTTGACTAATATAGGCGGAATTATTCTTGTTGTATTAATGTGGATTTATTGTACAAAAATCAAAGCAAAAAAAACAGAAGAAATCCCCGCATAAAACGGGGATTTTTGTTATCTTGAAAAAAAATACTGCAGTTCTTTTTCGAACCTGCGTACTTTGTCCATGTTTGCAAGCAATTCGGCCAGGCTATCATAAGTTCCTGCCAGTAAATCTTTTTTTGCATTCTGGTTGATTTGAAACTTGTATGTTTTCCCAGGCGTATGCAGTGTTTCCTTTTCAACATCTATTAAAAGTTTTGTTTCCGGAGACTTTTCAACAAGGGATTTAAGTTCATTTATTTCACTGCGGCTCAGTGTGATGCACACAATCCCGAGGGTTGTTGCATTGCCGTGAAAAATTTCCGCAAAACTTTCTGCAACAACCGCATCAATGCCGGCTCTTTTTATTGCCTGAGGCGCATGTTCCCGTGAAGAGCCGCATCCGAAGTTTGCTCCGGAAATTATGATGTTTGCACCCTTAAATCGTTTGTCATTGAGGGGATGTTTCTTTTCTGTACCGTCAGTATTGAACCTGTCATCATAAAAAGCGTATCCCCCCAACCCATCAAATGTTACGCATTTTAAATACCTTGCAGGAATAATTCTGTCTGTATCTATGTCATCCAGTACAATAGGTACCGCACGCCCTTCAACCTTGGAAATCGGATTTATTGACATTTAAAACCTCCTTATAAGTCGAATACTATTCTAGCATCTGAAATTTTGCCAGTTACAGCAGCTGCAGCTGCCATAACCGGGCTCATTAACACTGTTCTGCCGGATGATGAACCCTGGCGTCCCTTAAAATTTCTGTTTGACGTTGAAGCGCAAAGCTGATCACCTTCCAGTTTATCCGGGTTCATTGCGAGACACATGGAGCAACCGGGCCTTCGCCATTCAAAGCCGGCTTCTGTAAAGATTTTATCCAAACCTTCTTTTTCAGCCTGTCTCATAACGGAATATGAGCCCGGTACCGCTAAAGCAGTAACATCAGAACTGACTTTTTGCCCTTTTAAAACCCGTGCAGCTTCTCTGAAATCCTCAATGCGCCCGTTCGTGCAGCTGCCGATAAAAACAACATCAACGTTTGTACCTTCTATAGGCTTTCCGCCTTCCAGTTTCATATAATCAAGGGCTTCTTTTTCTCCGTCGGTGCCCCCTTTTGGGATAATCTCATCTATCCCTATGCATTGTGCGGGATTGATCCCCCATGTCACTGTGGGTTTGATTTCTGCAGCATCAATTATTACGACGTCATCGTAATCCGCATCGCTGTCTGATTTTATACTTTCCCAGTAAGATATCATTTCATCCCACTTCTCATTCTTGGGTGCATAAGGCTTATTTTTGAGAAATTCATACGTTTTTTCATCCGGATTTATGTATCCAACCCTTGCTCCTCCTTCTATTGCCATATTGCATATTGTCATTCTTCCTTCCATTGATAGGGCAGATATGACCGAACCGCCGAACTCATAAGCGTAGCCTATTCCTCCGTTCACTCCCAATTTTCCGATTATATGGAGAATTATGTCTTTGGCATAAACACCCCTGTTCAGCTCTCCGTTCACCTCTATCCTGCGAACCTTGAAGGGGCTCATGGCAATTGTCTGGGTGGCAAGAACGTCTCTGACCTGGCTTGTGCCAATTCCGAAAGCGATGGCACCGAATGCACCGTGCGTAGCAGTATGGGAATCACCGCAAACCATAGTAATGCCGGGCTGTGTCAAACCCATTTCCGGGCCGACAATATGAACCACCCCCTGCTCTCCGCTTTCGGGGCTGAAAAATTTTATGCCGTGTTTTTTTGTGTTATTTTCGATGGCTTTTATCATTTCCTCAGCTATTTTATCCTGGAACGGTCTTTCGATATTATCTGTGGGGATGATATGGTCGCATGTGGCAAAAGTCCTTTCCGGGTATGCCACACCCAGTCCAAGTTCCTCAAGCATTGCAAATGCCTGTGGGCTGGTAACTTCATGTATTAAGTGCAGGCCGATGAAAAGCTGATACTTCCCCCCTTTCAGCTCGGCTATTTTGTGTCCGTCAAATACCTTTTGGAATAATGTTTTTCCCATTTATACACCTCGGTTTAGTCTGATGCAGGAGAATATAGTGTATTTTCTGTTTTTTTTCAAACAAAAGTTTAGTTTTACCAAAAAAAATTCAACTAAACAAAAATAAAATTTTTAAAAATTTTCTCTTGATTTTTTTTACATGATTTATATAAATATAAAAGCTGTTAGCACTCGTTGATGGTGACTGCTAATAAAATAAAATATAAAACAAAACAAGGAGGTAGAAATGGCCAAAATCAAGCCGCTCCACGACAGAGTTTTAGTAAAACGGGTGGAAGCAGAAGAAAAAACAGCTTCAGGTATCATAATTCCTGATAGTGCTAAGGAAAAGCCCCAGGAAGGCGAAGTGATAGCTGTAGGCGAAGGTAAAGTTTTGGATAACGGTAGTAAAGCAGAGTTATCTGTAACAACCGGGGACAAGGTACTTTTCAGCAAGTACGCGGGAACGGAAATTTCATTGGATGATGAAGATTATCTGATAATGAGAGAAGACGATATCTTAGGAATTATTCAGTAATTGGAGGTGAAAAGATGGCAAAAGCAATAACATTTAGCGAAGAAGCAAGACAAGCTATTTTAAAAGGTGTAGATAAACTTGCAAATGCAGTAAAAGTAACATTGGGTCCCAAAGGAAGAAATGTATTAATTGAAAAAAAATTCGGTTCTCCGACAGTAACAAAGGACGGAGTCACTGTTGCCAAAGAGATTGAGCTGGAAGAACCTTTGGAGAACCTTGGAGCCCAGATGGTTAAAGAAGTGGCTTCCAAGACAAGTGATATAGCAGGTGACGGTACAACAACTGCTACAGTTCTGGCACAGGCACTGTATAAAGAAGGTATCAAAAATGTAGTTGCCGGTGCCAATCCTATGGAACTTAAGAGAGGAGCTGAGAAAGCGGTTGAAAAAGTTGTGGAAAAGCTGTCAGGAATATCCAAGACTATTTCTGATAAAAAGGAAATCGCCCAGGTTGGTACAATCTCCGCAAACAATGACTCAGAAATCGGCGGAATTATTGCAGACGCTATGGACAGAGTGGGCAAAGACGGTGTTATCACAATAGAAGAAAATAAATCCACTGAAACAGTACTGGAAGTTGTTGAAGGGATGCAGTTTGACCGCGGTTATCTTTCCCCCTATTTTGTAACCGATGCTGAAAGTATGGAAGCTTCCTTTGAAAACGCATATATACTTATCTATGATAAAAAAATATCAAACATGAAAGATGTTCTCCCTGTGCTTGAGCAGGTTGCAAAACAAAACGCTCCGTTTGTAATAGTAGCCGAAGATATCGAAGGTGAGGCGCTGGCCACTCTTGTTGTTAATAAACTCAGAGGTACATTGAACTGTGCTGCGGTTAAAGCTCCCGGTTTTGGCGACAGAAGAAAAGAGATGCTTAAAGACCTGGCTGTGTTAACCGGTGGACAGGTGATCAGTGAAGATGTTGGTCTTAAACTTGAGAGCGCTCAGTTAAGCGATCTTGGTAAGGCTAAGAAAATTACCATTGATAAAGAAAACACAACTGTCGTAGAAGGCGAAGGTAAAACTGAGGATATCCAGGCAAGGGTTAATCAGATTAAAAAACAGATCGAAGATTCAACAAGTGATTACGATAAAGAAAAACTTCAGGAGAGACTTGCCAAGCTTGTCGGCGGTGTTGCTGTAATCAAGGTTGGGGCTGCTACTGAAACAGAAATGAAAGAGAAAAAGGCAAGAGTTGAAGACGCTCTCAATGCTACAAAAGCAGCCGTTGAAGAAGGCATTGTTGCAGGCGGCGGTGTTGCACTTGTAAGAGCAATGAAGGTCCTTGACGAGTTAAAGCTGGAAGGCGACGAGCAGATCGGTGCCGATCTTATAAAGAAATCGCTGGAGTTTCCTCTCAGGCAAATTGTTGAGAATGCCGGATACGAAGGGTCTATAGTTGTTAACAAAATCAAGGAAGCAAAAGATGATAACTATGGATTTAATGCAGCAACAGAAACTTATATGGACTTAATTGAAGCCGGTGTTATTGATCCTACCAAAGTTACACGTAGTGCTCTGCAAAATGCGGTATCCGTTGCAACTCTCATGTTGACAACAGAAGCCACAATTACAGAAGTTCCTGATAAGGACGATAAGTCCGGCGGTGCACCCGATATGGGCGGCATGGGCGGAATGGGAGGCATGGGCGGAATGATGTAAGCCCGGCCTTCTTTCAGATATTAAAAAAGGGAGCCTGAATGGCTCCCTTTTTTTGGTTTTGACAAGATTTATGAACAGACTATCTGTTTAATACATCGGCAATTTTCTTCGCGAATTTACACATGTCATCATCAGAAGCATACTTTTTCTTTTTCATGGAGAATCTTATATTGTCATCCTTAAACCTTGGAACAATATGAAGATGGGAGTGAAAAACCTCCTGACCTCCTGCTTCTTCAACATTCTGAATTATATTTATTCCGTCGCACTTAAGCGCCTGTTTAATTCCTTTGGCTATTTTCTGGGCAACGGGGTATGTTTTTTCCCCAACATCCTCAGGAGCATCCAGAATATTGTTGAAGTGTTTTTTGGGAATAAGCAATGTATGCCCGTAGTTAATTGGGTTAATATCCAGTATTGCAAAAAAGTCATCGTCTTCATAAACTCTTTGACAGGGGATTTCCCCTTCCTTCATTTTACAAAAGAGACAATCCATGTATGCCCTCCTATTACTTAATTGACAGTATTATCTTAATAATTTAGTATTATAAAAAACAAAAGTAAAGGAAACTATGCAAAATTATGTATTTGATCTTGATAACACCCTTTATCATCCGGACACAGGAATTCTGGAGGAAGTAAACCACAGAATAAACAGTTTCATGATTCATAAGGTAGGTATTCATTTTGATAAGGTTGATTTCTTAAGGCGTACTTACAGAGAGAAGTACGGTGTGACATTGCGTGGGTTAATGTATCATTATTCCGTAAGGCCTTCGGATTATTTGGATTATGTTCACGATCTGGCTTACGATGAGTTTATAGGCAAAGATCCCCTTTTAAATAGTTGCCTTGAAACTTTGGAAGGATACAGGGCAGTATTTACAAACGGTGCAAAATCCCACGCTGTGAACATTCTTTCAAAACTCGGGGTGTATGAGTGTTTTGATGATATTTTTGCCATTGAAGATGTTGATTATATACCTAAAATTTATATTGAAAGTTTTAAAAAAATGATGGATATGTCAGGGATTATTCCCGGTGATTCTATATTGTTCGAGGACAGTTGTGTCAATCTGACAGCCGCGGCAAAACTTGGATTCAAAACAGCCCTTATAGGGGTTGGAAACGGGAGCGGGTTTGATTATCATTTTACTTCAATTTATGATATAGTTTCACTGACTGAAAAGGGACAGATGTGCTGTGAATAGAAATAATAAAGGGGTGCGTTATGAAAAAATTTATAGGTGCAGGAGTACTGATTGTTTTCTTAATGTCTGTAATGCCGGCTTCTGCTGAGACGAGAGGTTCCATTGTTCTGCAGGATACATTATACGGAACAATAACAGGAGCCATTATCGGTACTGCGGCAATAGTTTTTACTGAGGAGCCGGAGGACAATCTGGATTATATAGCCTACGGAGCAGCCACAGGTGCCATAGTGGGAACTTTCTTCGGTGTTTATGAATCCACGGCACTTGTAGAGATTGAGAACGGTGAAACAAAAATTGCCATGCCCACGATAAAAACAAGCATAAAAAACAGAGATGGAAAAACAGCCGTTGAAACGAAAGCGGATTTTGTCAGAGTCAATTTCTAATAAGCACATTTTGTATTAGTAATGTCTGGCAGCGGGAGACCGGAATTTAATATTTTGTTTACCCAGAGTTTTTTATGGCTGAATTTTGTTGGTATTATTGTCTGGAGGAATCTTGGAAGAAAAATCTAAAAAAATACAGCGGATGTTTGACGGCATTGCCGACAGGTATGATTTGCTCAACAGGCTGCTGAGTTTCAGAAGAGATGTTGCCTGGCGTAAAAAGGCTATTGAACTGCTTGAAGTGAAAGAGAATCATAAAATCCTCGATCTGGCTTGCGGCACAGGTGATATGATAAGCGAGCTTAAAAGACAGACAAAAAATGCGAATATTATCGGTGCAGACTTCAGCAAAAATATGCTGTTTAAGGCTAAAAGAAAACAGCCCGATATAATGCTCATTGCCGGCGATGCTCATTATCAGCCCTTTAAATCGGAAAGTTTTGACAGGGTTATGATTGCTTTCGGTTTTCGCAATGTTACGGATAAAAATAAAGGTCTGGAAGAGTTGTTTCGGGTTGTCAAGCCAGGCGGACGATTATGCATACTGGAATTTTCTCAGCCGGAGGGCTTTATATTCAGCAGACTTTACAGGCTGTATTTTACGAAAATACTTCCTTTCCTTGGGGGGTTGATTTCCGGGGACAGAAAAGCATATGAATATCTCCCTGATTCTGTGTACAAATTTCCCCCCAAAAATGAGTATAAAAAAATGATTATCGAATCAGGCTTTGAAAGGGTACAGTTTAACCCTATGACATTCGGAATCTGTGACGCTACTATTTGTTTCAAATAAATATTGAAAAGTATTGATACTGAACTGGAGGATATATGGCATATAAAGATTTGCGCTCCTTTATAAAAAAGCTGGAAAAAGAGGGGGAGCTTGTCAGGGTTAAGGAAGAAGTTGACCCGGTATTGGAGATAACAGAAATCACGGACAGAGTTTCAAAAAAGCACGGCCCTGCCCTATTGTTTGAAAAGGTAAAAGGTTCAAAACACCCCCTTTTGATTAACGCTTTTGGTTCAGAGAAGCGTATGAATCTGGCATTGGAAGTGGATGACCTTAATGAGCTTGGCAGTCGCATTATTAACCTGGTGGACAGGAATGTCCCTCAGAACTTTATGGATAAGCTCAAGTCTCTGCCCATGCTCAAAGAGCTCAACCAGATCCTGCCCAAAATGGTGAAGACCGGCCCATGTAAAGAGGTTATAATTAAAGGCGATGAAGTAAACATAGAAAAGTTTCCTATACTGAAATGCTGGCCTTTGGACGGCGGACGTTTTATTACACTGCCGAATGTTTTTACAAAAGACCCCGAAACAGGTGCCAGAAACTGTGGGATGTATCGTATGCATGTTTACGATAAACAGACCACAGGAATGCACTGGCATCTTCATCATCACGGAGCTGATCATTTCAGAAAAGCCAGAAAGGCCGGTCTTGAAAAGATTGAAGTGGCCGTGGTTTTGGGAAGCGATCCGGCTGTCACATATGCTGCCACAGCACCTGCTCCTGACGGGGTTGATGAAATGCTTCTGGCCGGTTTTATACGTAAGCAATCGGTGGAGCTTGTTAAATGTGAAACTGTTGATTTAGAAGTACCTTCCAACAGCGAAATTGTCGTGGAAGGGTATGTCAACGTTGATGAATTCAGGACAGAAGGCCCTTTTGGTGATCATACCGGATATTATTCCCTGGCGGATGAATATCCTGTGTTTCATATTACATGTATAACCCACAGGAAAGATGCTGTCTACCCCACCACAATAGTTGGCAAACCTCCTATGGAGGACTGTTATATGGGGATTGCCACCGGGAAAATCTTTTTGCCCCTTTTAAAGAAGCAGGTTCCGGAAATAGTTTATATGGCCCTGCCCCTGGAAGGTGTATTTCATAATATGATGTTTATTTCAATAGATAAAAAATACCCTCAGCATGCAAAAAAAATAATGAATTTTATCTGGGGAACAGGGCAGATGATGTTCACCAAAATGATAGTTATTGTTGATGAAGATGTGGATGTCCAGAATACATCTGAAGTACTATGGCGGATGGGCAATAATGTGGACTGGAAAAGGGATGCAGTAGTGATGGAAGGCCCCCTTGATGCACTGGACCACTCATCGCCATACCCTCACTGGGGTTCGAAAATCGGGATAGATGCAACCAAAAAATGGGAAACGGAGGGGCACACAAGAGAGTGGCCGCCTGATATTGTCATGGAAAAAGAAATTAAGAAACTTGTGGATAAAAAATGGAAAAAATACGGCATAAAGCTGGATAATGAGTAAACAGCAGAAAACTAAGATTTTTTTGACGTTTCTTAATGAAAAATACTCTGATGCCGAGTGCTCCCTTGTTCATAGAAATCCTTTCGAACTGCTCATTGCTACCGTACTAAGTGCACAGTGTACGGATGAAAGGGTAAACAAGGTAACACGTGTTTTATTTGATAAATATCCCGATGCAAAAAGTATGTCTGACTCCGATCCTGAAGAGTTAATGGAGATAGTCAGACCAACGGGTTTTTATAAAAATAAAGCATCAAATATTCTGAAAATTTCAAAGAAAATTGCAGGAGATTATCAGGGCAAACTTCCTCTTGATATGGGAAAACTGACTGAGCTGCCTGGCGTGGGCAGAAAAACGGCCAATGTCGTATTGGGTAATCTTGGCGTGGCTGAAGGAATTGTTGTGGATACCCATGTAAAGAGAGTTACGACACGAATCGGAATTGCCAGTGCCGATGATCCTGAAAAGATTGAAAAAGAGTTGATGGTATTAATTCCTAAAAACAGATGGAATAAATTCAGCCATCAGGTTATTGCTTTTGGAAGAGATATATGCAGATCCCGGGCACCAAAGTGTAATGAATGCGAAATGAATAAATCCTGTGCTTATTTTTTGGATAAAGGAGGAGTCAGGTGAAAGGTTTTGATATACACAGCGCACTGAAAAGAACCTCCAAAAAATTCGGGAAAGCTCCGGGGACTCTTGAATATACGGGTGATTATAAGGCAGAGCCGACGTCGATAATTATGTACTCCTTTGATACTGAGAGTTTTTCAGAAAATGAGGTTGACGATGTACAGGAGCTGAATAGAGAGTTGCCAAAAGGGAAAGTAAACTGGATAAGACTGCACGGTTTCAGGGATATTTCTAAAATCAGGCAAATAGGAGAAGTTTTTGATATTAATTCACTGGTTCTTGAGGATGCTCTAAATCCGTATCAGCGGGCTAAAGTGGAGGATATGGGCAATTATTTGTACATTACACTTAAAGTTTTTGAGGGAGGCAAAACTCTCCACGATATAAATGCACATCAGATGAATATTATTTTAATGGATAATTGTGTTATCACTCTCAACGAAGCCAGGGAACCTTACCTGGATCTGATTCTTGACAGGGTAAAAAGAAGCGAGGGCAGGATAAGAGGAAAGGGGCATGATTATTTTGTAAATGCTGTAGTTGATTTGATTGTGGACAGTTATTTTATTGTTCTTGAAGGGATTTCCGATAATCTGGATGATCTTGAAAAGAAACTTCGTGAAAAAGATGTAAAGGATTTTGTCGGTTCGGTATATGACTTAAGACGCCTCCTTACATCAGTCAGAAGGGCTATCTGGCCGATAAGGGATATCATTGCCTATCTTGACAGCGGTGCTTCAAGGTTAATTTCAGACGGAATAAAATTTTATATTAAAGATATTTATGACCATATAATGCACTTGGTTGAAACAGTGGAGTCACTGAGAGATGTGACGGCCAGTCTGCTTGATCTGCATATGACCGATTTGAGCAACAGAATGAATGAGATCATGAAAATGCTGACAATCATATCAACACTCTTTATACCGCTCACATTTATAGTGGGCGTTTACGGGATGAATTTTAAATATATGCCTGAGCTGGATGTGCGTTGGGCTTATCCGGTGGTTTGGCTTGTTATGATTATTATTGCCGGACTGATGCTGCTGTTTTTCAAAAAGAAAGACTGGATATAGATATATGAGCATACTTTTTACATGTCTCCTTATTTTTGTTGCCAGAATTTGTGATGTTACTATAGGTACCTTGAGAATTATTTTTGTTGCCAGAGGGATGAGATATTTTGCCAGCTTTCTGGGCTTTTTTGAGATTCTTATCTGGATTGTGGTTGTGGCAAAGGTAATGGGTAACGAAGCAAATATGTATGCATATCTGGCTTATGCTGCAGGTTTTTCGGTGGGAAATTTTATAGGCATATCAATAGAAAATAAGATTGCTATGGGTAATCTTATTGTCAGGGTTATTACCGGGAAAGATGCATATGTCATTATAAACGATTTAAGAAAAATCGGGTACCTTGTTACCGATGTTGACGGTCAGGGAAGGGACGGCCCCGTAAAACTTCTTTTCAGTGTGGTCAAAAGGAAAGAACTGCAAAAGTTTCTGGATGTAGTCCATAAATATAACCCTAAAGCATTTTACACCGTTGAAGATGTCAGGCAGGTAAGTACACCTTACTACCATAAGCCATTAAGGAGGTTCGGCAGAGGGATTGTAAAAAAGAAATAATTCTTAAAATTGGAGTTAAAAATTTGAAAAGCGCATTGCTTAACCCGCTTTTTCATTTGCTCCGCAGCATTTTTTGTATTTTTTCCCGCTTCCGCAAGGACATGGATCATTTCTTCCCACCTTAGGCTGTGATCTTTTGACCGGCTGTCTTTTCTCTCCGCCCTCTCCCCGATTTTCGGAGAAAATATCCCTCCTTTCTTCTGTGGTTTTTCTCTCTTTTTCTTTTAACTGGACATCTTCGTCAATTTTGACCTGGACGCGCATCATATATTCAACCGTTTCAAATCCTATACTTTCCATCATCCCCACAAACAGGTTGTAGGACTCCTTTTTGTATTCGATTAAGGGGTCTTTCTGGCCGTACCCCCTCAAGCCTACGCTGTCTCTCAAATAATCCATGCTGAGCAGATGATCCTTCCATTTTGTATCCAGGACATTCATCATAAGAAATCTTGCAAAACCGGTGAAATGCTCTCCGAATTCTTTCTTTTTATGTTCGAGTTTTTCCTTGGCCTGCTCGAGTAAGCTTTCCCTGTATTCAGAGGCATTCTTATCATCTATGCCGTCCACAGAGAAATCCAGATCAAATATTTTTTTTATTTCACCGGAGAGGCCTTCCGGATCGATAATTTCGGAATTAACATATCTTTCAAAAAGGCTGTCAACGACATTTTCTATATTTTCAAGTAAAATGGACTCAATGTCTTTTCCTTCCAGAATCTCTCTTCTCAGTGAGTAGATGATTTGCCTTTGCTGGTTCATTACGTCATCGTATTCAAGCAGATGCTTTCTGATTTCAAAATGCATAGCTTCCACTTTTTTCTGAGCGTTTTCTATAGCTCTGGTAATCATGGGATGTTCTATTGACTCGCCCTCTTCTATTCCGAGCTTGTTCATTATGTAGGAGATCTTTTCTGAGCCGAATATTCTCAGCAAATCATCTTCTAAGGAGAGGAAAAACCTGGATGATCCGGGATCCCCCTGTCTTCCTGATCTGCCTCGCAGCTGATTGTCAACCCTTCTTGATTCATGACGCTCAGATCCTACAATGTGCAGTCCACCGAGAGATTTAACTTCTTCATTAATTTTTATATCAGTACCTCTACCGGCCATGTTGGTAGCAATTGTAACTGCCCCTCTATCCCCCGCTTTGGCCACAATAGTTGCTTCCCGCTCATGGTTTTTGGCATTCAGCACTTCATGTGGTACACCCAGTTTGGATAAGAGCTTGCTCAGGATTTCTGATTTTTCGATGGAAACGGTACCCACGAGGACAGGTCTTCCCTTTTTATGCATTTCATCAATTTCACGGCTGATGGCTTTGTATTTCTCATCCAGTGTTCTGTATATTTGGTCAGGATAGTCTGTTCTGATCATGGGCATGTGAGTAGGTACAACGATTACACCCAGGGAATATATCTGCATAAATTCCCCGGCTTCTGTTTCGGCAGTACCTGTCATACCAGCAAGCTTATTGTACATTCTGAAATAATTCTGAAATGTTATTGAGGCCAGTGTTTGGTTTTCACTTTCTATCTTTACGCCCTCTTTGGCTTCCAGCGCCTGATGAAGACCGTCTGAATACCTTCTGCCCGGCATTAATCTTCCGGTAAACTCATCAACAATGATGACTTCACCATTCTGGACAACGTAATCCACATCCTTCTTGAAAACGGCATGGGCCTTCAGGGCGTTGTTTACAAAATGAAGGGTGTCAATATTCCTTATATCATAAAGGTTTTCAACACCAAGAGCTTTTTCAACATATGAAATCCCTTTGTCGGTAAGAGAGGCGGTTTTTTCCTTTTCCTGGATTGTGTAATGCTCCTCGTTTTTCAGGTTTTTCACCACAGCGTTTATTGTATAATACTTGTCGGTACTTTCCTCTGTGGGGCCGCTTATGATAAGAGGAGTTCTGGCTTCGTCTATAAGAATACTGTCCACTTCGTCAACGATGGCATAGTTAAGTTCCCGCTGAACGTAATCTGAAAAATCATATTTCATATTATCACGGAGATAATCAAAACCGAATTCGTTGTTTGTCCCGTATGTTATATCACAATCGTAAGCCTGTTTCCTTTCACATGGGACTAATTTAGTGGTGAAGTTTTCTATATCATCCCAATCCACGTAAAATGATTTATCAGGCTGTATAACCCCCACTGTCAGTCCCAGAAAGAGATATATCGGACCCATCCACGCTGCGTCCCTTCTGGCGAGATAGTCGTTTACAGTGACAAGGTGTGCTCCCTTACTTTCTATGCCGTTCAGGTAGAGAGAAAGGGTTGCAACAAGTGTTTTCCCCTCACCTGTTTTCATCTCGGCAATCTTGCCTTTGTGCATTACATAACCACCGATAAGCTGGACGTCAAAATGTCTCAGCCCGGTCGTTCTTTTACTGACTTCCCTTACAACAGCAAAAGCTTCTTCCATTATATCATCAAGCGTTCTGCCTGATGAAAGTTCATTCCGGAATTTTTCCGTCTTTTGTGCAAGCTCTTCATTGGAAAGTCCGGCCATCTTATCTTCAAAGCTGTTTATCCGTTCAACTATCGGCCGGCATTTTTTCAAGAACCGGTCGTTGTGTGTTCCGAATATTTTTTTTGCCACCTGTTTTATCATTTAATGCTCCTTCTTGTTCCCTGTTGCTCCTGTCTTGCAATAAGCCAGTAAATTAAACCCAAAACCATAATAGATGCAAGCACAAAATAAGTAGTAATGCTGTCAGTTTCCTGTTTTAGGGTAAGTATAAGCAGATCTCTGACAAATGCAATGAGGGCAACTCCAACAAAAATACTGATTTTGAATTTTCCCCCTTTTATTATCTGTATCTCCGTATGCAGCAATTCCACAAGTACCCATATTATAAGCAGCGAGCCCAGTGATGTTATCAAAACGTGCTCAGTATTTTTCGAAAGCAGTCCCAAACTGTCATATCCAAAAAATATTGTTGCGGCGATTGTAAGAAATATTAAAATAGCTACAAGTATAAAGTGCATAAAAAGTGAAAAACGTTCACTTATATCCACAATAAAGTTTTTTAAACTGAAAACTTTACTGTATTTCTTTATTATGTCCTCATAGTATGTTGAAATTATAATATCGCCTGTTATATCCATTATTTTATGGAACATCATCAGAATACCCTTTCTCTGAAAATCATCAGGGATATTCTGAAATATTTTTTCGTGTATCCAGCTTCGGGCATAACTGATTAAACTGTTCACCATTTCCTGGTTAATGGAATAAGCCAAATTGAATTCGGAAAATTTTATAAGAAAACTCACATAGTCATTATTAAACCTGCCGCTCAAAACCCTTTCGTACAGTTTCCCGAGCATTGCTTTGTATTCATCTGTGATTTCAGTACTGTATGTTTCCGGCAGTTTGAAATTTTTTACCACAAAAGCACTCATATCCGCTGCAAACTCGTCACTGTATTTTGACATCTGTTCCCAGATTGAGCCCAGTTCTTTTAAGTCAGATTCTTTAACATCATAATTGCGGACAATATTTCTGTAATATTTCATGATAGATTCCTTTTGGGCAAACAGTGTTAAGTAAATTTTTATTTATTTTTATAGGATATTAAGGTAAAATCTCATAAAAATAAAGTGTAATTATTTTCTTGATAAAGGAGTCAAAATGTCCGACAGAATAGCGGCAAAAGAAAGAAAGACTGCTGAAACAAACATTTATATTAAACTGAATCTGGACGGAAACGGCATTTCTGAGATCAAAACCGGCTCAGGTTTTTTTGACCACATGCTTGAGCTTTTTACAAAGCACAGCGGCTTTGATTTAAAATTGGCTGCAGAGGGAGATATACATGTTGATTTGCATCATTTAGTGGAAGATACAGGTATTGTCTTGGGTGGCACATTGAAAGAGGTTTTGGGTGAGAAAAAGGGAATCGAGAGGTATGGTTTTTTTATGCTGCCTATGGATGAAACACTTGTGGAGACGGCTATTGATTTGAGTGGAAGAAGCTTTCTGAATTTTGATGTTCAGTTTTGCCAGGATGAGGTTGGAGGTTTTGCTACAGAGCTCATTGAAGAATTTTTAAGGGCATTTACTTCAAACGGCCTGTTTAATCTTCATGTAATTTTAAGATACGGTTCAAATACACACCATATTGCTGAGGCGGTTTTCAAATCCCTTGCAAGGTCTTTGCGAACAGCAGTGCGTCAAAGCGGAGGCGGTATTCCGTCAACAAAAGGAGTTGTCTGATAAAATGATTGGTATTGTCGATTACGGAATGGGAAACTTAAGAAGTGTTGCCAATGCTTTCCTGAAAATGGATATAAAAGCTGAAATTACAGATAAACCCGGAGATATCGATTCTTATGATCGTCTTGTTCTGCCGGGGGTGGGGGCTTTCGGAAAATGTCTGGAAAATCTTAAAGGTAACGGTCTTTATGAGGTAACTGTGGATTTCATAAAAAGTGGTAAACCTTTTTTGGGAATATGCGTGGGAATGCAGCTGCTTTTTGAAAAAAGCTATGAGTACGGCGAATATAACGGGATGGGTATATTCCCCGGAGCTGTCAAAAAATTTGAAATAAAGAAAGAAGGTGAATATAAAATACCTCATATGGGATGGAACAGTCTGATTCTGAAAAAACGGCATCCGCTGATTGAAGGTATCAGAGACGGGGAGTATATGTATTTTGTACATTCTTATTATGCGCCCGTTTGCGATTTTTCTGTGGCTACTGCTGAATATGCAGGAGTGGAGTTTAGTGCCCTTGTTGTCCGCGAAAATGTGGCGGCCACACAGTTTCATCCGGAAAAAAGCCAGCAGGCAGGATTAAAAATACTGAAAAATTTCGGGGGGTGGAAATGTTGATTATTCCGGCAATTGATCTGCTTGGTGCTAAAGTCGTAAGGCTGAAGAAAGGCGATATGAAAGATTTTAAGATATACTCCGATGATCCTGTGTCTGCAGCAGCCGAATTCCAAAAAATGGGTGTGAAAAGACTTCATATCGTTGATCTGGACGGTGCAAAAAAAGGGGAAAGCGTCAACTTTGATGTGATAGAGCGGATCGTACGTCATACGGATATGGAAGTAGAGGTGGGCGGCGGTATCCGGACATTTGAAAGAGTGGAAGCTTATTTTGCCCTGGGAGTTAAATATGTTATACTTGGAACTACAGCTGTCAAAGATATTCCGTTGACCAAAAAAATTGCTTCCGCATATCCGGGCAGAATAATACTTGGTATGGATGCAAGAAACGGTATCCTTTCTGCTGAAGGCTGGTATGAAGACAGCAGTCTGACAGTTGAGGATTTGATATCAGAGTATAAAAACACCCCTTTTGAAAGTGTTATATACACAGATATTTTAAGGGACGGTATGCTCCAGGGTATTAATATAGAAAAAACGGGGGAGCTGGCTGCCAAAATTCCTTTCGGTGTTATTGCCTCGGGAGGTTTGAAAAGCAAAGATGATGTTTATGCGCTTCAGAAAATAGATAATATAAAAGGATGCATTGTGGGTAAAGCATTTTATGAAGGGCTGATCGATATTAAGGAGCTGCTGAAGGAGGAGATATTTAATGCATAGATTCTGCCACCTTCTTGCCACCGGTTTTTATGTGGGACATCTGAGACCCCCGGGAACGCTGGGCTCACTATTGGCTATTGTTTTAATTGCACTGACTTTTTACGTAAGTATCTTAGGCAAATTTTTTGTTTTTGTTGCTCTGTTTGTTATAGGAATAATTGTTTCCGAATATTATGAAAAATATCACAATGAGAGAGATGCTTCACAGATTGTCATTGATGAAATTGTCGGTTATTATTTTGTACTCATGTTTGTTTCTTTTAATATGATAAATTTGTTGATAACATTTTTTCTTTTCAGAATTTTCGATATATCCAAACCTTATCCTATAAAACAGCTGGAGTCGATAGAAGGGGGCACCGGGGTGATGCTTGATGACCTTATTGCCGGTATCTACTCTCTCGGAATTTTTCATATAATCAAGGTGTTTATATGAAAGTTAAGGCTGCCATTCTTGCAATAGGTAATGAAATATTAGAGGGCAGTATCGTTGACTCCAACTCATCTTTTCTTGCATCGAATATTTCCAGGCTCGGAGTCACTGTCACATCAGTTCAGGCTGTTCCGGATGATTTTAATGAAATCGTAAAGGCTTTTGACTATTATATGAAAACTTCGGATTTTGTACTTACAACAGGCGGCTTGGGGCCAACTTTTGATGACTTGACTGCTGAGGCAGCTGCTCATGTGACAGGGGTAAAGACCGTTTTTAATGAAGAGGTATTTGCCCATATAAGAAAAAAACTTACCTCAAGAAACGTCGCCATAAAGGAATCTCACAAGCGGCAGGCAATGCTGCCGGAGGGGTGTGAAATTTACAATAACCCTGTGGGCACCGCATATGGTTTTTCAATAAAAAAACACAGAGCTTATCTTTTTGCCATGCCGGGGATTCCTTATGAGATGGAAGTTATTTTCAGGATGCATATTTTTCCTTTTCTCAAGGAAATGTTCAAACTGAACGAGTACTTTTCCAGTGAAATGGTTTTTAGCGGCATACCGGAATCTGATGTTGATGACGTTATGAATGAAATAGGTATTCCTTCTGATGTTAAATGCATTATTAACGTTTCAAAAGGTGATATAATCGTTCGTCTCAGAAGCTGGAAGAACGATTCATTGCAGCAATTCTCAAATCTGCTGAGGAAAAAGCTTGATAGAAATTTTGTAGGTTACGGCAGAAGCGGCGTGGAAACAAGGCTGTTCAGCGCTCTAAAAGAAAGGGGGTTGACTTTGGCTACAGCGGAAAGCTGCACAGGCGGGCTTATTGCAAAAAAAATGACGGATATTCCCGGAAGCTCAGATGTGTTTTTGGGTTCAATTGTTTCTTACAGCAATAATATTAAGGAAAAGCTCCTTGGCATTAAAAAATCTGTTTTGGAAAACCATGGAGCTGTCAGCAGTGAAACCGCTGAAGCTATGGCTGAAAATATAAGAAATATATCCGGTGCAGATGTTGGAATAGGGGTAACTGGTATTGCCGGGCCGTCCGGAGGCAGTCCGGAAAAACCTGTTGGAACTGTATATATAGCAGTCAGTATTAAAGATAAGGTAAAAGTAGAGCATTTCGTTTTTACCGGTGACAGGGAAACAGTAAGAGAAAGAAGTGCCAAACGGGCGATAATAATTGCTGAGCAGGAGGTGCTGGCAATTTGATGAGATGTTTTGTTGCAGTGAAGATACCGACGGCATTTTCCCGCAGAGTCAGTGGACTCAGTGATGAATTTGAAGAAATCATGCATTTCAGGCGGGTGAAAGCGGGAAATATGCATATTACGCTGTTTTTTTTCGGAGAGCAGAGAGAAACGGTTGTTGAAGATATAAAAAAGGTGATGGATAATGTGACACTTTCGCCTTTTGAGATACTTTTTGACGGAGCAGGTTTCTTCGGGAGCCGCAATTTTCCTAAAGTTGTTTTTTTAAAGGGTCACTCGGATTATTTGTGTACAATTTACCGGGATATGAAAAATGAATTTGATAAGTTAGGAATTAGTTTTGACGAAAAACCATTCAGGATTCATCTAACTCTGTTAAGGGTGAAAAAGTTATATGATAAAGATGCATTTCTTGATAAAATAAATAAAGTTAATAAATTTTTTCAAAAGGAGCGAGTGAAGTTAGATGCCATTCATTTAATTAAAAGCAGTTTAACTTCGAAAGGTCCGGTATATGAAACTTTATATAATAAAAAAGCTAAGTATTAGGAGGTAGTTAATGGATAAGGACAAGCAAAAGGCAATTGATTTGGCTTTGGGTAAAATAGAGAGGGATTTTGGCAAAGGGGCTGTTATGCGGCTTGGAGATAAAGCTGCTGAAAAGCTCCCCGTTATTCCCACAGGCTCCCTTTCATTGGATATAGCACTGGGCGTGGGTGGTGTCCCCCGGGGCAGGATAGTGGAAATATACGGTGCAGAGTCCAGCGGTAAAACTACTGTTGCTCTGCATGTAATTGCAGAAGCGCAGAAAAAAGGCGGTGTGGCGGCTTTTGTAGATGCGGAACATGCGATGGACCCGGTTTATGCTGATTCTATAGGTGTGGACACGGATAATCTGCTTGTCAGCCAGCCAGACAGCGGCGAGGCGGCTTTGGAAATTGCTGAAACACTTGTGAGAAGCGGAGCTGTTGATGTCGTTGTTATTGATTCGGTGGCGGCGTTGACTCCACGTGCGGAGATTGAAGGGGAAATGGGCGATGCGCACATGGGCCTTCAGGCAAGACTGATGAGCCAGGCTTTGAGAAAATTAACGAGTATTGTCAACAAGTCCCGAACGACTTTGGTTTTTATTAACCAGACAAGGCAAAAAATTGGGGTTATGTTCGGTAATCCGGAAACCACAACAGGTGGAAATGCTTTGAAATTTTATTCAACGGTTCGTGTTGAGGTGAAAAGGACAGCGTCTCTTAAAGAAAAGGATGAAACAGTAGGCAATCATGTGCTGGCTAAGGTTGTGAAAAATAAAGTCGCTCCTCCTTTCAGACAGGCGGAGTTTGACATTATGTTCGGTAAAGGGATTTCAAGAGAAGGCATTTTGATTGATATGGGAGTAAAGGAAAATATTATTTCCAAAGCCGGTGCCTGGTTCAGTTACGGCAATACCAGGCTTGGACAGGGCAAGGAAAATACCAGAGCCTATTTAATGGAAAACAGTGAGATAGCAGAGGAAATAGAGAATCAGATTAAAAAGAATCACAATATCCCTGTAACGGAAAACCCGTCTGAAAAAGCCGGACGAAAACAGGAGGAACAGCCCGATGATTGACATTACCAGTATTTTGACTACTGCAGTAAAAAAAAGGGCTTCGGATATTCACCTTAAAGCCGGCAGACATCCTATTTTCAGGATAGACGGCAAGCTTATTCAATCCCCCGATTTCCCAAAACTTTCAGCTGAAGAGCTTTTGAAAACAGCCGCTTCAATGATGAGTAATAACATAAGGGCAAAGTTTAAAGAACGCCTTGAAGCTGATTTTTCGTATAGTGTGAAAGATTTGGGTCGTTTCAGGGTTAATGCCTATCTTCAGAGGGGGAGCGTTGTTTTGGTAATGAGGTCGATCCCCAGAAATATCCCCTCTATTGAAGAGCTCAATCTGCCTGAGGTTCTCAAGAACGTGGCAATGCAGCAAAGGGGACTGGTTCTTGTTACAGGAACGACCGGTACAGGTAAATCAACAACTTTGGCTTCCATGATAAAATACATTAATACAGAAAGAGAAGTTAATGTGATAACTATTGAAGACCCAATTGAATTCCTGCACAGAGACAATAAATCGATAATATCCCAACGGGAAATAGGTACGGATACTTTGAATTTTCCTGATGCCTTGAAATATTCCCTCAGACAGGATCCGGATGTGATACTGGTTGGTGAGATGAGAGATGTGGAAACTATCGAGACTGCACTTCTTGCTGCTGAAACGGGACACCTTGTAATGTCCACCCTGCATACTCTGGATGCTCCTGAGACGATTAACAGGATTATTACCGTATTTCCTCCCTATCATCAGAGACAGGTTAGGATGCAGCTGGCCTCTATTCTTAAGGCGGTTATTTCAATGCGCTTGGTTCCAAAGGCCGATGGAAAAGGAAGAGTTCCGGCGGTGGAAGTGATGGTAAACACACCGACGATTAAAGACTGTATAATCGATAAAGAAAAAATGAGTCAGATCGGCGATTTTATGGAATCAGGCAAAAGTATGTACGGTTCTCAAAGTTTTGATCAGTCTCTGTACTCACTTTACCAAAAAGGGTTGGTTACTTATGATGAGGCTGTTAAATGGGCCACCCGCCCCGATGACTTTACTCTCAGAGTTAAAGGGATAACAACAACATCCGATGCAAAATGGCAGGATAATAATGGGGAGCAGACAGAATAAAACTCCCGAAAGTTATGTTTATGGTATATTAGCTAAGAAAGATTTTACCGAGGGAGAGATAGCTTACAGACTTAAACGCAGATTCGACTTGTCCGAGAGTGAAGTGAGTGCAATTCTGGATAAGCTGAAACGGTTCAATTTTATTGATGATGAACGGTTTGTGAAACTTTTTACACTGACAAAGCTAAGGCAGGGGTACGGCCCCTATTACATTTGCAGAAAGCTTTCGGAAAAAATGGTTGATATCTCCGTGGAAGATGTGGAAGAAATTGCTTTTAAAGAAAATTTGGAAATTGAGCAGATAGCTGTTGACGTTTGCAGAAATAAGGTTAGAAATATTACGAACAAAAGCGGGAAAATATCAGAAAATACCCCTTCTGCTATCAGTGTTTATAAAAAATGCTTTGACTTTTTGGTCAGAAGAGGTTTTGATATTGAACTTTCAAGAAGAATAGCAAAGGAGGAGTCAAAATATGAAGGTGATTTTTCTTAAAGATGTTAAAGGAACAGCTCATGAAGGTGATGTCAAAGAGGTTAAAGACGGCTATGCCCGTAATTACCTTATGCCTAAAGGTCTTGTTGCACCGGCTACAGAAGCCAATTTGAAAAAACTTGAGAGCAGGAAAGATAAAATTAAAGCAAAGGAAGAGACAAAACTTTCTGTGGCAAAAGAAAAAGCCGAAAAACTAAGCAGTCTGGAGATAAACCTGACAATGAAAGCAGGGGAGAAAGGAAGGCTTTTCGGTGCAGTCACTTCACAGGATATAGCTGATGCTATCAGTGAGAAAGGCATAGATGTGGATAAAAAGGATATTGAACTTAAAAATCCTATCAAGGAAATCGGAGAACATACTGTTACAATCGGTCTTTACAAGGAAGCCAAGGCTGATGTAAAAGTTAATATCAAAGCTGAAGAATAGACAGGCAGGTGTAATGGCTAACGGTTATACTAAAAATTACAGAAACAATACGGCTTATTCTGACAATAACAGCCCCGCCATCAAGAAGCCACCTTATAGCATGGAGGCCGAACAGGCTGTACTTGCTTCTATACTTATTGACGATAAGGCGCTTGATAAAATTGTGCATCTTCTGGGGGTCAGTGATTTTTATTACCCCCCTCATAAAATAATTTTTAAAGAACTTATGGAGCTTGCCCATAATAATAAGCCGCTGGATATTGTAACCCTCGTTAGTTCCCTCAATGACAAAGAGCTTACAGAAAAAGCAGGCGGGGTGGATTATATTTCTGAGCTGGTGAATATTATACCCAATTCGGCCAATATTGTTCATTACGCCAATATGGTAAAAGACAAAGCGCTGTTGCGGGCGTTAATCGAGTTTAGCTCAGATATTGCCGAGAAGTCCTATTCATATACCGGTGAAATCAGCAGTTTAGTTGACGAAGCTGAGAAGCATATTTTCAGTCTGGCTGAATTCAAACTTAAGAATGAAGTTCAGCCGATAGGTGTGGTAATAAAGGATACTTTTGAAATTTTAGAAAGTCTTTACGGCAGGAACGAACAGATTACCGGAATACCAACCGGATTTATGGATCTGGACAGGTTAACAAACGGTCTTCAGAAGTCTGACCTTATTATCGTAGCCGGCAGACCCGGTATGGGCAAGACTGCTTTCGCAATGAATCTCGCCCTGAACACCTGCAGCAAGTATGACAGATCGGCAGCTGTTTTTTCTTTGGAGATGTCTTCCGGACAGCTCGTGCAAAGGCTTTTGTCTTCTGAAGCGAAAATAGAGTCTACAAAGCTGCGTAACGGAAGGCTGAACAATGATGAATGGCAGAGACTTGCCAGTGTTGGTTCGGAGTTGAATGATTTGAACCTGTTCCTTGATGACACACCTGCTATTTCATCTATGGAGCTTAGAGCGAAATGCAGAAGGCTTAAGAGGGAATATGATCTGGATGTGGTTATAGTTGATTATCTTCAGCTTATGTCAGGCAGCAGAGCTGAAAGCAGGGAGCAGCAAATTTCAGAAATCTCGAGGGCGCTGAAAGCCCTTGCAAAAGAGCTGAACATTCCGGTCATAGCACTTTCCCAGCTTAACAGGGGTGTTGAAAACAGAACGGATAAAAGACCTGTTCCCTCTGACCTGAGAGAGTCCGGGGCTATTGAACAGGATGCAGACCTTATTATGTTTTTATATCGTGACGAGGTGTATCATCAGGATACAAAGCTTCCCGGAGTTGCCGAACTTATTGTGGCCAAGCATAGAAACGGCCCTACTGATACTATAAAGCTTGCTTTCCTTGAAGAGTACACCCGCTTTGAAAATGCTGAATTATAAACGGCTTAGGCCGGTCTATTATGAGTGTTCGGGTGTATGTTTTTTTTAACACCATGTTGTTTATGTATTACATAAATGTATAATGTTTTTGTTTTTTTATAAATCATAAGATGATATTTGCAATAAGACAGTTTTAGAAAAACTTTATGAAATTTCTTGTAATGGCTGTGTTTAAAGCTTTTGAAAGTTTGAATTGTGAAATAAGTGTTTGCAAAATACTTTATAATCGGATAATATTATAATATATGTTTTTTGGAATGTTTTTTGCTACAATGTTTTGAAGACACAATTGGAGTAAGTATGTATCAAACAACTTTAAATAGAGAGATTTCATTCTCCGGGACGGGATTGCACAGCGGCAGCTATATAGATGTGAATATTAAGCCCGCCCACCCGGACACAGGGATACAGTTTATAAGGAATGATGTTGACAATAGTCAATTAACGAAGGTTTCACCTTTTGATGTTTATTCCACACAACTGGCCACTTCTATTAAATGCGGCGGAGCTTCAATCAGCACTATAGAACATCTTATGGCGGCTTTGTACGGATTGGGTATAGATAATGCGGTTGTGGAAGTAAATGCAGGGGAGATTCCAATCCTTGACGGCAGTGCAGCGCCTTTTGTCGATATACTTTCCCAGGCAGGGGTTAAGGTGTTGGGCAAAAAACGAAAGTACCTTAAATTCAAAAAGCGTATACGAGTTGAATGGGGAGACAAGTGGGTTGAGCTTATTCCTTCCAGATTTCTAAAATTTACATGCCATATAGATTTTGACAACAAGCACGTAAGGGAGCAAAAAGCTTTCTTTAATGTTAGCCCACAAGTTTTTAAGAATGAAATAGCCAAAGCAAGAACATTCGGTTTTAAAGAAGAGGTGGAAAGCCTCTGGCAGATGGGACTGGCCCGCGGCGGTTCTCTCGACAATGCAGTTGTAGTGGGTGATGAGGGAGTAATCAACAGTGAGGGGCTGAGATTCGAGGATGAATTTGTCAGGCACAAGACTTTGGACCTTATTGGAGATGTATCGCTGCTTGGATACAGGTTTTACGGGCATGTGCGCGCTTATAAATCCGGACATCAGCTGAACAACCTTCTGGCAAGAACACTTTTGGAATCAACTGCCTACTACACAGTAACTGAAATAGAAGAAGATTATAAGCAAGCTGGTTATGAAAGTATAGTTCTGGAACCTCAGGGAGCTGTTTAAAGGGATAATATCCCTTTAAACAGCATGTTTCACCAATTTCTTTTTACAAATTATTATTTCTACTGAAGTCACCTCATTTTTCGCAGTGCAAATATTTTTCAATGTAATTTGCACGCATTTCGCAGCCGAAACTCGAAACTACTGCCGCTAACCGTCTACTAGCACCAGCCTTTCAGGCTGGTAAAAATGTTGTATACACAAATTGATTGACTTCGTCAATTTTAGCTATTTACATAGCTGCTAATCGGTCTTTGACCGATGCCAGTGGAACACATTCGACATCGGCTGCTTCATTTGTGCAAATTACATTGAAATCAGTGTCATGTTAGCTAAGTATATGTAAAACAATACTTTTATATAATTTTTGGGGTGATGCCAGATTATTTTTAATAATATCACCGTTTTTTTGCTATTTTTCACTTCCACAACACTTTTCATAATTCAGGAAAAACTGCTCTTGTTGGCAACCTCCCATTTTTTTAGAGCTATGACAATACTCAGATATTGTTAGTACATAGATAGAGATCCCTCGGCTTCGCTCGCCCTGTTAAATATCAGCTTCGCTGATTGCCTACGGCATTTAACGGGGCGAGGGATGACATAAATTGTTGTCTAACATCCGCCTTGGGCGGATAAATAGAATGTAAACATATTTACCAGTCTAAAAGACTGGTGCTAGCCGCAGGCATTCTTTCGAGCAAAGTGAGAAATCTTAACCATATGAAACGACATAACGAATAAATATACAACTGTGCTTAATATTGGGATATCTTCATGAGTGAAAGTCCAAATATTAAGATAAAGTATTGTCAAATAGCACAAGTACAAAAATTTTGGAAGGACGCCAATGCTCTTGTTGTTGACTTGGTATGGAGGATATTTTATCCTGCTTCTTCATTCATACAAAAATGATTTTTAATTTAAGGAGAATACATTGCCAATAATCGGATATTTTATTATTTTAACTCTCATTGCAGCAGAAATTTACGAATTTATTGTGGATAAGATTAATGACAGATATATTGAAAAAGTTGCCGAAAATCCCCCTGCAAGAGCTTTAAGGGTATATTCATCTGAAGAATTGAAAAAAAGTGGTGAATATCATAAAGACAAAAGCCGGATTGGTCATTACGAAAGTTTGGTTCACGGTATTATTTTTTTCGCTCTTTTGTTATTTGGGGTTTTTCAATGGTTTTCGGCAGAGATTTTTTTTACTTATAACAGTGAATATTTGAGGGCATTAATCTTTTTTACTTTCTATCAGCTGCTTTTTGCTCTCATAGGCCTGCCTTTTGATATTTATGAAACATTTGTTATAGAGAAGAAATATGAATTTAACAAGACGACCCCTGCTCTGTTTTTAAAGGATATGATATTGGGTGGCACAATATCATATATTATTTTTGTTATCATTCTTTTTGTTGTTATTAAACTTATTCAATCGGCAGGTACATACTGGTACTTATACGCAGCATGTGCGGTTTTTCTTTTCTCTCTTTTTATGATGTACTTATATCCGGTGGTAATTGCTCCATTGTTTAACAAATTTCAGCCTTTGGAAAATAAAGAGCTGGAGTCGGAGATTTTCAAGCTTGCAGATAAAGCGGATTTCCCCGTCAAAAACATTTTGCAGATGGATGCCTCAAAACGCTCTACGCATTCAAATGCGTATTTTACCGGTTTTGGAAAAAACAAACGAATTGTACTTTTTGATACACTTTTAAATAATCATACAGAGAAGGAAATTATAAATATTCTGGCGCATGAAATCGGGCATTATAAACTCGGACATTTGAAAAAGATGCTTTTCTTCATGTTTATCTCTGTATTTGTTTCCTTTTTCCTTGTGGGGATATTGATAAATAATGAATTTATCTACCACGCCCTCGGTTTTGAAAAGTCAATATTTACAGGTTTATTTATAATCTCTGTTATTCTCAGTCCAGTTGGAAAATTTTTTGAGCCGGTTTCATCATTCTTTTCACGTAAACATGAATATGAGGCTGACACATTTGCCGTCAAACTTACAGGTGAGCGGGATACAATGGCTGACACGCTTGTCCATTTGCACAAGGACAATTTATCCTTTCCGTTGCCGCACCCTCTTTACGTAAAGATTCATTATTCCCATCCTCCCCTTTTAAAAAGGATAGAACATTTATCAACGAAAGCGTGAGATACCGTAATACGTTAAGCGTGATGGGTGAATGGTTATACGTTTTGGTTTATAGTAGGAAGTCCGGAGAAACAGTTGAATTTTTGTTTTCAAGCGGGCAGTAAATAAATTAAATGCCCGCCCAAGATGTATATTTTAAAACTTGCAAATAAATATGAGCATTATCTACCGGAGCTTTTTAAGCTTTCAAGAAGCTCAAGTGTTTTGTTAACGGAATCTTCCCTTTTAACAGAAATTAGCTCTTTGTCTTTCCGGATAAATATTTCTATATTCCCCTCTTTGAGAGTCTTTTTGCCGACATTTATTCTCAAAGGGTATCCGATTAGATCGGCATCGTTGAATTTTACTCCCGCACGCTCGTCTCTGTCGTCAATGACAACATCCACACCTTTTTTCAGAAGCTTGAGATAAATTGTTTCTGCCACATTGACTACATTTTCATCGTTTGTATTAACAGGCACAACAACAACCTCAAACGGCGCAAGCTGGGGAGGCCAAATGATACCTGCATCATCGTGGTTCTGCTCAATAGCCGCGGCTGCAGTTCTGCCTATCCCAATCCCGTAGCAGCCCATAATCATATGTTTCTGCTTTCCATCTTTATCAAGATATGTGGCGTTCATACTTTCTGAGTATTTTGTTCCCAACTTGAAAATATGTCCCACTTCTATTCCTTTTGTTATTACATAAGTACCTTTACCGCATTTAGGGCATTCATCTCCGGGTTCGGCTGTACGGAAATCTCCGAATTGTTTTACTGTGAAATCCTCACCAATATTTACATTTTTCAGATGAACATCTTTTGCATTGCCGCCCACTACAAAGTTTTTTATATATTTTACGGCATTATCGGCATAAATGGGCAAAGGAAGGTTTACAGGGCCTGAAAATCCCATGGCACCGCCTGTGATTTCCTCTATTTCTTTTTCGCTTGCAAAATCCACATTAACAACATCCAGATAGTTTTTTAATTTTACCAGGTTGGCTTCATGATCACCCCTGACCATAAGAGCGACGAAATCTTCAGCAGTTTTCAGTATAAGGGTCTTTACAATTTTGCTGATATTTACACCAAGAAAATTTGCTACCTCCTCCACTGTCTTTTGTCCGGGGGTTTCCACCTGTTGGGAGGGCAATATTTTTTCATCATCTTTAGCGTAGTTGTCTGCAGTGACGGCTTTCTCCATATTTGCAGAATAATCACAACTATTGCAGCTTATCACAAAGTCTTCACCGGTATCGGCAAGCACCATAAATTCATGAGAAAATGATCCTCCAATCGCTCCGGAGTCAGCTTCGACGACTTTGTACTTAAGGTTACAGGCCTCAAAAATTTTACAATACGCAGCGTGCATCTGCTTATAACTTTTTTCGGCAGCCTCATCGTTTATGTCAAAAGAATATGCATCCTTCATTATAAACTCTCTGCCCCTCATAAGGCCGAAACGGGGGCGTACCTCGTCTCTGAATTTTGTTTGTATTTGGTAGAGGTTTAGAGGCAGCTGTTTGTAACTTTTGACACTGTTTCTTACAATATCAGTAATAACTTCCTCATGAGTGGGACCGATGCAGAAGTCCCTGCCATGCCGGTCCTTTATGCGTAAAAGCTCCTTGCCGTAATCCGCCCATCTTCCGCTCTCTCTCCAGAGATCTGCAGAACACACAGCAGGCATCAGCAATTCAACAGCTCCATATTCGTTCATGTATTTTCTCACAATCTGTTCCACTTTTTGAATAACTTTCAACCCTAACGGAAGGTATGAGTATATGCCCGCTGCTGATTTTCTTATCATGCCGGCTCTGAGCATAAGTTTGTGACTTACCACTTCGGCTTCAGCGGGTGTCTCTCTCAGTGTAGGTGTAAAATAGTTTGATAGTCTCATCAGTGTGACTCCGCTTTTTGGCAGATAATAACAGTGCTATGTGATTGATGCAAGAAATTTTAGCCGGTGTTGTTATTTTAGCAATTATGGACTATCTTTTTGTGAAAATACATTATGTGAGAGGAGTAAGATGCATATACCCGAATATTCTTATCCGCTGTACAGACCTCCCAGTGAGGCTAAATCTTTAATATTTCAAATTACAGAAGGGTGCTCGTACAATAAGTGCACCTTTTGCGGAATGTATGTGGATAAAAAATTTCGCATAAAGCCTTTTGAGGAATTTAAATATGAAGTTGACGGAATTCCTGAGTATACAAAAAAGCATATAAAACGCATTTTTCTGGCTGACGGAGATGCTGCTATATATCCGTCCGAAGGTTTGTTAAAAATTCTGGATTATCTGCATGAAAAATTTCCAAACCTGGAAAGTATCCGATCGTATGCAGGTCCGCAGGCTCTTCTGGAAAAAAGTTATTATGACTGGCGTGTAATTTTCAGCAGAAAGCTGGATATGTTGTATTTCGGGCTTGAGAGCGGAAATAATGAAGTTCTCAAAATTATGAACAAAGGTATGGATGCGGATGAAGTAAAAGAAAGAATAAAAGGCCTGCAGGAGATCGGCTTCAATTTTTCTGTAATGGTTATTCTGGGTGCAGGGGGTGTCAAATACACCAGCAGTCATGCGGTGGATTCCGCACGCTGGATCAGTGAAGTAAATCCTAAATACTTAAGTCTGCTCACCCTGTTTCTGCGCAGGGGCAAAAACTATTTTCAATATATTGACACCCCCCGGTTCCGGCATTTGATTGATGAGGCAGCTGAATTTATAGAAAATATCAGAGGTGAGGGAATAATTTTCAGATCGAATCATGTATCAAACCTGTTTTCACTGAAAGGTACTTTGGATAGGGATAAAGACAGGTTACTGGGATACCTTAACGACGTGAGGAGGCATTGTTACAAGAAAGGGGTTTTGGAAAGTTATCCGGATTTTTACCAGGAAAATATATAAAAAACTAAATTGGTATAAATATAAAAACATAAATGATTTGCAGTGTTAAAAGCGGTTATTACGGCAGATTTATTTGACTTAATATTACCAACAGCTTATACTTAATAATATTAATAGCTTACTGCGGGCGAAGGATGAACAATTCGGAAAATTCCAAATATCATGAAAAAGAATACACGCTTAAAGAAATTTTTGATGCCATCCCTCTGCCTTTGTTTTATAAGGATAACGAAGGCCGTTATTTGGGTGTAAACAAGGCTTTTGGAGAATTTTTCGGGCAACCACCAGAAGAACTGGAAGGAAAAACAGTTTTTGACATAGGCCGTGAAGATTTCGCCCGTATTTATTATGAAAAAGACAGTGAATTGTTTAATAATCCGGGAACCCAGCTTTATCAATCCAAATTGAAAGATAATGCAGGCAATGTACACGATGTGATATTTAATAAAGCTACATTTAAAAACAGGAAAGGTGAAATTACAGGAATTGTAGGAATTGTTCAGGATATTACTGAAAGGAAGAAAGCGGAAAGAGAAGTTAATGAGAAACAGCGTCAACTGGAAACCCTTATGTCCAATCTTCCGGGAATGGTCTACAGATGTCTCAATGATTTTGCATGGAGTATGATTTTTGTCAGCGGAGGCAGCTCTAATCTTACAGGTTATAGCCCTGTCGAACTTGAGGAAAATAAAGTGGTCTCATATGGTAACATTATCCATCCCGAAGACCGGGATTCTATATGGGAAGAGGTTCAGCGCTCTATAAAGGAAAATGATAATTTTATAACGAAGTATAGGATAATAACAAAAGGCGGCCAAATCAAATGGGTGTGGGAGCAGGGGGTGCTTGTTGGCCGGAACACAGAAGGCATTGATGTTCTTGAAGGCTATATCACCGATATAACCGAATCCAAAAAATATGAAGATGAGATATATACGTACAAAATCTTTATGGAGGATGCCCCTGATGCTGTTTTTTGGACGCGTAAAGACGGCAGGTTTGCATATGCTAATAAAACTGCGGCCGACAGGTTAGGCTATCCCCGGGATAAATTACAGGAAATGACAATTTTTGATATTGATACGGAACTTGATGAAAAAACGTGGAAAAGTATATGGGAGGAAGTCGATAACAACAGAAATGTGACTATCGAAAGGAGGCACCGAAAAAGCGACGGTACTTTTATGCCTGTGGAAGTTTCCGTGAGAAGTATAGAGTATGCGGGAGAAGTGCTTCATGGAAGTTTTGTCAGAGATATTACCCAAAGGAAAAAAGAGGAAGAAGAACGGCGGATTTTGAACGAACAGCTTAATCAGAGCAGCAAACTTGAAGCTATTGGGCGCCTTGCAGGGGGCATTGCTCATGACTTTAACAATATGCTTAGTGTTATAATGAATTATGCGGAGCTGGGAGTGCTGCAGACAGATAACTCAGATAAGTTTCATGAATATTTTGATGAAATAGGCAAAGCCGCACGCAGTTCGGCGGAAATTACAAACCAGCTGCTCAGTTTTTCCAGAAAGCAGAGTGGTTCTCCCAGAGTTCTTAATTATAATGATACCTTAAAAAATATAATAAATATGCTGAATAAAGTCGTTGGGGAAAATATCCGGCTTGAGTGGCGTAGTGAGCAAGATCTTTGGTATGTTAAAATTGATCCTTCACAGATAAGCCAGATACTGACAAATCTCTGTGTAAATGCGCGTGATGCTATAGGTGAAAATGGAAAAATCGTAATTGAAACCTGTAACGCTCATGTGGACGAGAATTATTGTAACACAAACATGAACTGTAAGCCGGGTGATTATGTAATGCTGTCTGTCAGTGATAACGGAAGCGGCATGAGTAAAGAGATTCAGGAAAAAATTTTCGAACCGTTTTTCACCACCAAAAAAAATGGTGAAGGGACGGGAATAGGTATGGCTACTGTTTACGGTGTAGTTAAGCAGAACGGTGGATTTATAAATATTTACTCCGAACCGGGACATGGTACGACATTTAAAGTTTACCTTCCGAGACAAAAAGAAGAAGATACCCCCATGGATGTAAAGGCAGGAACGGCAGAAGGAAAAGGGGAAAGAATTATGTTTGTTGAAGATGAACCGTCCGTTCTTGCTGTCAGCAGTAAAATGCTGGAAAAGATGAATTATGATGTGATAACTACAATTTCAGCATCTGAAGCTATGGAGAAAGCAAAACAATACCTTAACAGAAATAAAAGTATAGATTTGCTGATTACTGATGTTGTAATGCCTGAAATGAACGGGAAGGAACTGTCATCAAAGCTGTCGAAAATTCATCCGGGGATGAAAACGTTGTTTATATCCGGATACCCCAAAAGTTACATTACCGATAAGGAAATTTCCGAAAATCAGATTTATTTTCTTCAAAAACCTTTTACTGTAGAACTTTTATCGAACAAGGTAAATGAAGTCTTAAATGACGGCAACGAATAGTTTCAGCTAATTTCAGACGAGTACAGCGAGCCAGAAGATGTAAGTAAACAGGGAGAAAACGGTTGATAAAATTATTCCTCCGCTTGCAACATCGGGATCACCGTCCATTGAAGAAGCAAGTACGTAGTTCACCGTGGCAGCAGGTGATGAGAGCATAATAATCAGAACCTGCCCTGTCAGGGAAATTGATTCTGAAAAAGTACTGATTATAAGAAAAGCTGTAAACGGCATTACAAGCAGTTTTATAAGAAGGGTATTGGCAATTAAAAGTTTATTTCCCCTTATCATTTCACGTTTCATAGTAGCTCCGATACACAGCAGAGCCAAGGGAAGCGTAACTCCGGTTAAAAGACTGAGACTTTTATCTATAAAGTAATAAAACTCTATTTTTGCCAGAGAAAAAACTATCCCCAAAATACAGCCGATTGCCAGGGGGTTTAAAAGTGTATTTTTAATAAAGGTCCACATCCGGACTTTTTTGGAAGAATTCAGTGACAGGGAAATTATGGAAAGAAGATTTACCAAAGGTACGATAAATGCCATGAGAAGGCTCGCAATCATCAATCCTTCATCGCCGAAAGCGTAATAACTTACGGGGAGTCCCATATATGCATAATTTGCCCGGAAATTGTTCATGGCAAACGTCCCCAGCTGCTTTTTGCCGACATGAAAAATTCTGCCCACTATAAAACTCAGCAGAAAAATACTGAAAACCGTTACGCACATTACCAGAAAAATATTTAAATTGAACGAAGTGTATATCTCGGCCTGGGCAATTTTGTAAAAAAGAAGCGCAGGAAGTAAAACAAAAAAAATCAGCCGGTTTGAGGCATTGATGAAATCGGGTTTAATAAGATTGAAGAGGGACAGAATTTTTCCCAGTGCCAAAACAATAAATATCGGTGAAACAATAGAAAGTAAATGCAGCATAACATTGTGCCCTTTATAAATAGTTAATATACAGAAGATATCTTACTACTCTATAAAATAAAAGCAAAAAATTTCATACCATTAAAAGAGTGAGATAGTTAAGTAGTGAGAAAGGGAGATGGAGAAGTAGTAATTTGTTGAGTGTCAGGAGGCTTACTTAGCGCTTCTCATCCTCCAACACAGTTTTTACATATGCAAATAATTTGGAGGGCGTCAAAAACATAGGACGTTGCAATTTATATTATTTGTTGGTATTTTATGTTACATATATTTATCAGTCTAAAAACTGGTGCAAAATGTTCGGCGAAAATTTGTATCAGAGCATAAACTTAGTAAGGAGTTTTGATGAGTTCCGGTGATCCGCAATTTCCTTTAGGGCCTGACGAAGATAAAACAGCGAGGAATGAAATATTCTCCAAAGAGAGGCTTGAAGAAGATTTGAATATAACCCGCCCGGCGCCGGACGGACAGACGATCAGGCCGAAGATTCTGGATGAATATGTGGGACAGACTAAAATCAAGGAAAATCTCAGGGTTTTTCTGGAGGCCACAAAAAACAGAAATGAAAGCCTGGATCATTGTCTTTTTTACGGTCCGCCCGGTCTTGGTAAAACCACTCTGGCTTCAATAATAGCCAACGAGCTTGGAGTAAATATTAAGGCGACAAGCGGACCTGTTATAGAAAAACCCGGAGATTTAGCCGCTGTTCTGACAAATTTGTCAGAAGGTGATGTGCTCTTCATCGATGAAATTCACAGGCTGCATTCCAGTGTAGAGGAGATTCTTTATCCCGCGATGGAAGACTTCCAGCTTGATATAATTATCGGTCAGGGGCCTGCTGCCAGAACTATCAAGATAGATCTTGAAAATTTTACACTTATCGGAGCTACTACCCGTATGGGGCTTCTCACTTCCCCACTTAGAGACAGGTTTGGTATGATTTTCAGACTGGAATTTTATCAGGATGATGAGTTGAAGGAAATAATTAAGCGGGCATCGAAAATTATGGAGATAGATGTAGAAGAAGATGCGGCAGCTGAAATAGCCAGAAGGTGCCGGGGGACTCCGAGGGTGGCCCACCGTCTTTTAAGAAGGATAAGGGACTTTGCCGATGTTTATAATAACGGGATTATTGAAAAAGGAATAGCAAAGCATGGTCTTGACAGGCTGGAGATAGACGTAATAGGGCTGGATACATCCGACAGAAGGTACCTTAAGTCAATAATAGAGAAGTACGAAGGCGGGCCGGTGGGCGTTGATACAATTGCTGCCACATTGTCGGAAGAGAAGGATACCATAGAAGATGTTATCGAGCCTTTTCTTATTTACTGCGGCTTTATTAAGAAGACTCCCAGAGGCAGAGTTGCTGCCATCAAAGCCTACGAGCATCTTAATATTAAGAGACGGGAAAAACAGATTACAGTTGACGATCTGCTGAATGATACGGAATATAATAACGGAGAACAGGAATAGCAGCTGATGGCAAAAGTAAAAACTAATTATGTTTGTAATCAATGCGGATATATTACTCCGAAATGGTCTGGCAGGTGCCCCGAATGCGGCAGCTGGGGCAGTTTTGAAGAAAAATTTCCTGAAAAATCTTCTGAGTCAGCAAGGAGTAAAAAAGAGCCGGATATAAAAAAACTGAAGGATGTTGGCGGTATTGAGGTCAGCAGGTTTAAAACCGGTCTTGTGGAGCTTGACCAGGTGCTCGGAGGAGGGTGTGTAAAAGGGTCTGTAGTGCTGGTGGGAGGTGAACCCGGAGTTGGTAAGTCAACGATTATGCTTCAGGTAACATCGGTCTTTTCGTCAGGAAATATGGATGTACTATACGTTTCCTCGGAAGAGTCACGCTCCCAGATAAAGTTAAGGGCGGACAGGCTGCATTTAAAAGACTTAGATTTTGATATAATAAGTACCAATGATTTTGATGAAGTAGAAGCAGCTATCAGCAGCCATGATTATAATTTCCTTGTGCTGGACTCCGTACAGACTATTGCATCGGATGACTTAAAATCGCCTGCCGGTACAGTGAGTCAGGTGAAATATATTACTTATAATCTTGTAGAATTTGCAAAATCTACCGGTTTGACAGTTTTTATTGTTGGGCAGGTGACTAAAGAGGGGGCTATTGCTGGTCCGAAGATTCTTGAACATCTGGTTGATACCGTTCTTTATTTCGAGGGTGATTATTCCAAAGGTGTGCGCATATTAAGAGCTGTGAAAAACCGGTTTGGCTCAACAAATGAGGTGGGGCTTTTTGAAATGCGTAATGAAGGGCTGGTTGAAATCAGCGGGTTTGACTTTTTGGAAAATACCGACAACAGTGCCGGTAAAATAATGACATGTGTAATGGAGGGAACCAGAGCGTTTCTCATAGAAATTCAGGCTTTGGTCAGCAGCACATACTTTAACTTTCCCAAAAGAAATGCCAACGGTTTTGATTTAAACAGACTCCAGATGCTTTTGGCAATTGTGGAAAAAAGATGCGGAATCAACTTGTCGGGTGCAGATGTTTTTCTTAACGTTGCCGGAGGTCTGAAGGTAAACGAAACCTCCGCCGATCTGGCAATCTGTGCTTGTCTTATATCATCTTTTAAAGATACTCTTCCGCCCGAAAGTTCACTTTTTATAGGAGAGGTTGGCTTGACAGGGGAAGTCAGGCTGCCTGGCAACATTGACAGCAGATTAAAAGAAGCTGCAAAATTCGGCATCAAGACGGTTTTTATGCCCTCAGGCGATACCAAAAAGCAGGATATTAGCAAAAATGACAAAATAACCGGTGGTTTGGAAATAATAAATATTAATTATGTGAATGAAATTATAGAATATATATAGTGCTAAAACGGAGGTAATTATGGATTTAAAAGGTAAAAAGGCATTGATTTTCGGCGTTGCGAATCAAAAATCGATTGCTTACTCGATAGCAAAAAAGCTTAAAGAGCATGGGGTTGAGCTGGGATTTACCTATGCCGGTGAACAGCTGCAGAGAAGGGTTGAACCACTTTCTGAAGAGTTAGGAGGAGCATTTTGCGTAAAATGTGATGTTACTGATGATGCAGATATAGAAAAGACTTTCAAAACAGTCTCTGATAAATTCGGACATATCGATATTCTTGTTCATGCTGTGGCTTATGCTCCGGCCGATGATCTGAAGGGAAGATTCGTGGATACAAGCAGGGAAGGATTCAAAACTGCCATGGAAATAAGCGTCTTTTCTTTGGTTAATTTGGCAAAGCATGCTGAGCCTTTTATGAGTGAAGGCTCCACTATTATTACAATGACCTACTACGGCTCAGAGAAAGTTGTGAAAAATTACAATGTAATGGGAGTTGCAAAAGCTGCTTTGGAATCATCTGTAAGATATCTGGCTAATGAGCTTGGAGAAAAAGGAATAAGGGTAAATGCTATTTCAGCCGGTCCGATAAAAACACTTGCTGCAAGTGGTATTTCCGGCTTTAAAACAATTCTTGCCTGTATTGAGGAAAAATCGCCATTAAGAAGAAATATAACCGGGGATGATGTGGCGAATACTTCCCTTTATTTGTGCAGTGAGTTGTCCAGCGGAGTTACAGGTGAGGTAATATATGTTGACAGTGGATATAATATACTGGGGATATAAACTTAAAAGATTATTCAGCTTTTAGTTCGTATTTAAAAGACTCCGCCAGGATGGGCGGAGTCTTAAAGTTTGTCTGAAAAAGGTACTTTTTAAAAATTTATCTTATTGCAACTTTGTGCAGAATTACTTTGTTACCTTGTGATATTTCTTTTCTGCTGTCTATTATTTGAGCAGTTGAAGTATTTTTGCCGGAATGAATAATCTGTATCGTTGCTATTTTCACGTTCCTGATGTACCCGTCTTCTTCAATCTTTTGAACCACATTCAGAACATCGCCCTCTTTTACATTGTCTTCATAGCCAAGGTTAATGATACACCTGTACCCCTCTCCGGATATACGCATATTATTGGTCATAAAAAGTATAGAGCCTGTTATGTCTGAGTTTACAACTTTGTAGCCGGATGGTTCCGGAAATGAAAAATCCCTGTACCTGTCTGCCAGAAATGTTTTTTCTATCGGCTCAAAAGCATCCGTTATCTTCACAACCGAAGTTTTGTCCTCCACTTTGGTAACTGTGCCTACTCCGGCGGTTTTGTATATTATGCCGTAAGGTGTTTCCTGCTCAACGCTGTATATAGTAAGTTTATCTCCGGTGTTGATATCCCCCCGCCCGGCATTGATACGCACAATGTTGTTAGTTGCCACAAATGTTCTTTCCAGTTCGTTTGCAAGAAGTTCAAAAGACGGTCTTTCCGCCATTATAAGCTCAAGGTTATCTATATTTTGAAAGTCAACGCTGTAGTAAGAGAGCTTGGACTCATAGGCTTTACTCTTTTTGGAAACATTGTCTAAACCGTAGCTGTCCGAAGTAAGTTTTATTAATGAAGTATTATCAGCCAGATGATAGCTTTTTCCGCCGAAGAGGATGGGGATTACAAGTTTGTCTTCCGGAAATATAAGATCGGGATCATTAATATAGGTATTATACTTCCAGATAATTGGCCACTGGAAATTATTGTCGTAAAATTCCCCTGCAATATCCCACAAAGTATCGCCCTTTTCTATAATATACTTTTGCTGAGCAGAGGCTGCAGTAAAGGTGAAAAATATGCACATCAATAAAATTATTCTAAACATACTTTACTCCCACTTTGCCAAAAATTCCTTTGCTCTTGCAGCTACGCCGGAAGCCGGGAATTTTTGGGTAAGTTCTTTAAGTATTTTGACAGCTTCATTCCTGTTGCCAAGTTCATTATAAGCCAGCCCCATTTTAAGATAGCCGGCAGGAACTTTATTGCCGTCAGGGTATTCCCTGATCATTTGTTTAATATTCTCGATAGCCTTGTTGTAATTGTTTTGAGAGTAATAAGTTTCAGCTATCCAGTATTTTGCGTTGTCCGAAAGGCTGTCTTTGGGGTATAATGAAAGAAATTCATTAAATTTCTGCCTGCTTTCGTAATATTTACCTGATTTGAAAAGTTCATAGGCATAGCTGTACAGACTGCCTTTATCTGAAAATTTGTCTTCAATAATAACTATTTGATTGTCAGTCTGCTCAGCGGATTCATTTTTCGCATTCTGTGTTTGATTGTCTTCAGACATAATTTTATTATCTCCGGACTGCACAACAGGTTTCGATGTTTCCAAACGCTCTTTTGTCATCGAAATTTCATTAGTCAGATAGGTGACATCATTGTTAATATCTGAGATTGCCTGGGAATTTGTGTTTATTTTTGTTTTATTTACAGTGATTTTTCTGTCAAGCTCATCATTTTCCATTTTAAGATTGGCTATTGATTTTTGCAGATCCACTATTTCCTGATTCATAGCACTGATACTATTATTAAGAGCCTGGTTTTTAGGCGCACATGAAACAAAAACAATTAAAATTGGCAGAACTATCAAGATACGTTTCATAAATTTATCCCTCCAACATTTTTTTTACATTTTAAACGGATATTCAGAATAGTTTGTAAACAGATAAATCCTGACTGAAGAAGATTTTTTTCCGTTATCATCATAAATCCTTAAATAAATTTTTACCACACAATTATTGCAAATTCAATCCTGTGAGAAAGTTTCATAATATATTATATCGATTATGGTAAAAATTTACAATAAATTATGAAAATTTCTATAAATAAGGGTTAAATTATGTTATAAATTAATACTGCTAAACAGCAAAGGTAAAGGAGGATTTTATGATAAGCAAAAAAATGGAGCAGGCGCTTAATAAACAGCTGAATAATGAGTTTTTCTCGGCATATCTGTATCTTGCTATGTCAGCCTGGAGCGAAAACAGAGGACTTAAAGGCTTTGCCAACTGGTTTTATGTGCAGTACCAGGAGGAAAATTTCCACGCAATGAAATTCTATACTTACCTTCTTGACCAGGGTGCTGAAGTTGATCTGTTGAAGATTGATAAGCCGGAAACCAAATTTTCTTCATCTCTTGAAGTTTTTGAGAAAACACTTGAACACGAGCAGTTTATTACAAAAAGTATTTACGAGCTTGTGGATTTAGCACTCAGTGAGAAAGATCATGCTACAAACGCATTTTTACAGTGGTTCATCACTGAGCAGGTGGAAGAGGAAGCATCTGTCAATGAGATAATCGACAACTTAAAACTTGTGGACGGTCAGGGTAACGGTATTTTTATGATAGACAAAGAGCTTGGTACCAGGACATTTACTCAGGCTGATGCCGGACAGTAAAAACTGAATTTTATTTTAGGGTGTGGGGCACAACCTTATTGTGCCCCTTTGTTATATGTTTGAATGAACAATTCTTTACGGTTCTTTCGTTTCAGATTCAAGCTTGTCCAGCTTTAACTTTAATTCTTTCATTTTGCCGTTCAGCTTAAGAATATATCCGAAGATGGCAGCCCAAATTACCATGTATGCACTAAATAAAAACCAAAAATTCTTCATATTTCCCCCTTGTTTGAAGCGATTTTTTCATATCTGCGAAACATATGTTTTACTATCACGGTCTTGACCATCATCATTATGTACAGCAGTGTAAAAGCAAAAATGGATACAAAAAGAGCTGTAAGCATTTCAGGGGCAAGACCACCGCCGCCTTTCTGGAGTACATTCGGATGAATTGTTCTCCACCATCTTATTGAAAAGAATACTATGGGAACATCGATAAATCCAATAATGCCGAGAGCAGCTGAAAATTTTGCTCTTTTATCTTCTTCATCCAAAAATTTTCGCAGCATCAAGTAGCCCACATAGATAAACCACAGAATTAACGTTGTCGTTAATCGGGGGTCCCATGTCCACCATGTTCCCCAAATAGGTTTCGCCCATATCGGACCTGTAATCAAGACTATGGTACAGAAGATAATTCCGATTTCTGCAGAACCGGAGGCAATGTCATCAAAGATGTATCTATTTGTAAAAAGCACAAAAAAGCTGCAGATAAATGTTACAAAGAAGGCAAAAAAGCTTATCCAGGCAGATGCGACGTGAAAGTAAAAAATCTTCTGAATCGGGCCCATAACATTCTCAACCGGTGCGTAGATAAAGGCAAAATAAAGCCCCAGAGCAACGGCCAGAAAAGTCAGAGCATCAATTAGAGCATTTAGTTTCATACACTACTCCTCTACTATGTAATCGAAAATTGCAAAAATAACAGCGGTAAAAATTACGTCAAACGCTCCGATCAGTTTCAGCCATTTATAAGATTCGGCTACATCTTCTCCCAGTATATATATATTCATACACTGAATTCCGGCAAGTATGATTGGTATCATAAGGGGCAAAAGCAGCAAAGGGAGCATTATTTCCCGGGTTTTTGTTTTTACCGAGATTAATGAAAAAAGTGTCCCCAAAACCGCGAAACCGTATGTGCCAAGTGCAAGCACTACAATACTCATCAGGGAGTTGGCAAAGATATTAATATTATAAAAGACCATAAAAATGGGCACTGTAATTATTTCCATAATTATGAGAAAGAGAAAATTGGAAAACACTTTACCGAAAAAAACGGCACTTCTGTCAACCGGCGCTAAAAGAAGTGCATTCAGATTGCCGCCGGTGATTTCGTTCAGCATTGATTTATTGAGCCCCAGTACGCCTGAAAATATTATTGCCATCCACAGGATACCGCCAACAAGATTGTCTTTGTATGCGGCCCCCGGTTCAAAGATAAAGCTGAAAACGATAACCACAAGAAGTGAAAAGAGAAGCATGGAGACCACCACTTCCTTTGATTTCAATTCCAGTAGCAGGTCTTTTTCAACAATATTAAAAACAGTCTTGAGATAGTTTTTCATAAATAAACCTACGACACCTTGGCTAAATATATGTCTTCAAACTCGTATTCGGGGATATTTACCTTATCATCAAAAAATACGATTTTTCCCCTTTTCATAATGGCAACTTTGGAAGCTAAGTCGTAGCCTCGGTTAAGATTGTGAGTTACCATAATGATTGTCTTGCTGTGATTAAACTGTTCTTTGAGTATATTTGAAAGTATGTAAGATGCATGTTGATCAAGGCCGGTATAGGGCTCATCCAGGAGAATGATTTCAGGATCATGCAGAAGACTTCTCGCTATAGAGAGCCTTTGTAGCATTCCTCTTGAAAAATTTCTGACATAATCGCTCTTTCTGTCTGACAGTTCCACTTTATTCAGAATATCATCAATTTTCTTGTCTACTTCCTTTAGTCCGTATAGCTTACCGTAAAATTTCAGATTAGCCTCGGCAGACAGGTTTTCATACAGAAAAGGCTGATGTGAAATGACTCCGAAATTTCTTCTGAAATCGTTGGGCAGATCACCAAGCTTTATTCCGTCAAAAAAAATCTGACCTGAACTCGGCCTTGTCTGCGATGACAGAACCTTAAGGAGTGTGGATTTTCCTGCCCCGTTGGGACCGAATATAGAGAGAAATTCACCTCTGTCCAAATAAAAGGAGACCTTTTTTAAGGCCTCCAGATATCCGTATCTTTTAGTAATCTCATCAAGCTTAATTAGTTTTGATGTCACTATCTTTCCTTTTGTAGCTGATTGTGTACAGTCCGCCTGTAACCATCAGGGCGCAACCTATCCAAATCCATACTATAAACGGTTCATAGATAGCCTGTATGCCGATCACATTATCAGGTTTTGAATAAGAAGCAAGTATCAAATATAAATCACCTCCTGCTTTGGTGTAAATTGCAACCTCTGCAAAGGGCTGTTCGTTGTTTTTATAAAAACGTCTTTCCGGCGTCATTGTAACCTTGTAGCTCCCGTTCTTTTTTACATCCACAGGTGCATAAACGGAGACGTAATTCTTTCTCTCCTGCACTTTAAGATTTCCCACAAAGAGTTCAAAATCAGGTGTGATCCCTGTTAAAATTTCTGCTTTCCCGGCAGGCAGCGAATTTTTAAGTGATTGGTGCATATCAATTGTATTTCCCGGAGAAACCACTTTGTCTATTTTAACATTATAAAATGAAGAAGCTATAACCCCGTAAGCCATAATCATAACGCCAAGATGAATAATTAATCCTCCGTAAAATCTTCTGTTTCTGAAAATTATTCCTGCACCATTTTTTCTCATGCCGTTAAAAAACTGCAGAAGGATGGTAAACAGTGAGAACGAAGCAAAAGCGAAGAGTACAAGGGGGATAATTTTTGTATATCCGTATGCGTAAATTCCTGCGGTGGCCAGTACCATGAAAATAAGTGACGGCCAAAGTGCCTTTATGCTGGATTTGAGTCCGTTACGGCCGTATGGAACCAACGGGCAAATGCCGCTGAGTACGAGAATAGCCATAAAAAAAGGAATTGATACCTTGTTGTAATACGGTATGCCCACGCTGAGTTTTGAGCCGGCCAATTGAGAGAAAATCGGCAGGGTCGTACCAAAAAACACTACTGCCATAAGACCTACAAAAAGCCAGTTTGTGACAAAGAAGAGCCCTTCTTTGGAGGAAATGGTAAATTCACCTTCGTCTTTGATTTCATCTTTGCTTTTGAAAAGAAAATAGAGAAAAGCTCCGGTTGTTATAACGATAAACCATAGAAAAAAGCTTCCCAAAGAAGATTTGCCGAAACTGTGAACGGAATCGATGACACCGCTTCTTGTGAGAAAAGTACCGAAAATGCACAGCTCGAATGTCACCAGAATCAAAGCATATGTCCAGATTTTTAACTTATGTTTTCTTTCCAGCATTACAGCGGAATGCAGAAACGCTGTTGCAGTAAACCAGGGAAGCAGGGACGCGTTTTCCACAGGATCCCATGCCCAGTATCCGCCCCAGCCGAGCTCCACATAAGCCCACTGACCGCCAAGAACAATACCGATTGTAAGAAAAATCCAGGTTATTAACGACCATTTTCTTGTATCTTTTACCCAAAACCCCGTCCTGTCAGCTGTTAGAAAAGAAGCGACAGCATGACCCAACGGTATTGTGAATCCCACGAAACCAAGATAAAGGGTGGGAGGATGGTACAGCATCCCGGGATTCTGCAACAATGGATTCATGCCCATTCCGTCATTGGGGAAGAAATTGAGTTCTTTAAACGGATTGACTAGAAACGTGGTTAAAAGATAGAAAAAGGTTGAAGTTATTATCATGGTAAGCAGTACAGAGCTTTTGTACTTCAGAGAATAGTTTCGTATGCGGTAGAGTTCTATAACTGCGAATACACTGACGAGCCAACCCCAGAAAAAAAGGGATCCGGCCTGACCTGCCCACCATGCACTTATTTTGTAAATCATGGGCAGTGCCCTGTCAGTATATTGGGCCACATATTCCATTTTGAAATAGCCGGTGGCGAGGGCATATATCAGGACAAGGGTGGCAGCTGAAATCAGCCCGGCCTGAACAAGGAGAAGGCTGTTCGCCGTTTTCCCGTATAATTCGGAATTTTTATTAATACTTATTATGTAACAGATTATTCCTCCAATGCCGGCAAATAATCCTGCCAATTGCAATAAAAAACCAATACTACCCACATTTCACCTCTCTATTGTTTTCATAGTAGATAGCAGAATTTTTTTAAAGTTCAAGAAATTTAAAATGTGTATAAATATCCGTATATATTGATAACATTTAAGATGTCCGGCTGAGCAGAAAAAGTTCTTCTGAACTAAACAATTCCTTGTTTATCTTTTATTGCAGAAATTTGTGAAATAAGAAGCACGTTGACTGCAGGGTGTGTTTAATGATAGATTTGTATACAGGTGTAATAAGGATAATTTTATGAAAAAAATCTCAATAATCCTATTTGTCGTAGTAATGACTTCGGTCACAACTTTTGCAGGTGAGAAAAATATGCTTAAAAATAACGGAATGTTTATAACAAATAAACTTGAGCAGAGTGATATTATTTCTCTGAATGTTTTCATTAAAGGCGGCTTATTTGCAGAAAGTGAAGCCGATAACGGTATAGGAACTCTCTTTTCAGACGTATGGCTGAAAAGCGGAGATCTTATGAGTAAAGTGGAGTTTTACGGGGGCAATATAGATGCCGGTGTAGCCAGCGACTACTTTGAGTTTCAGATATCCATGCTTAAGGATGATTTTATTAAGATTTTGCCGTGCCTGAAAAAACTCTTTAATGATCCGGATTTCAGCAACGAAATTTTTGAAAGGGAAAAGGGATTGTTGATAAAAGAGATAAAAAGTATGAAAGACAGTCCGAGTAAAGTTGCTGTGGAGAAATTAGGCGAACTGACCTATGGTGACTTTCCCTATGAACTTTCCACTACCGGGCAGGTGGATTCTGTAAAAAACTTAAGTTTTAAAGATATAAGAAAGTATTATGAAAAAACTTTTAAGGGCAGTAATTTTATAATTTCCCTGGCAGGAGATTTTTCTGATTTGATCCGATCAAAAACGGAAAATGTGTTTGAAGGCTTGCCGGAAGGGAAACCTGTAAATATAAATTGCAAGGGTTCCGGTATCAGCCGTTCAGTTTATGAAGAAGAAGCTTATCCCCGAATAAGGCAGGCAAAACTATATGTGGCTTACGATGCTCCGTCTGCGGCCGATAAAAGATATTTATCGACAAAAGTCCTGACTGAGATAATGGGCGGCGGGATGAGTTCGTATTACTTTAATATTTTAAGACAGCAGAAAGGCTATGCTTATGCTGTCGGTGCTTTTTATCCTTCCCGGCTGTGTTCTTCCCGCTATATTACTTTTATCGGTCTGGATTATGACAATGTAAAGAAGGCTGTGGAAGATATAAAAGAGATTAACGCACAATCTGTGGAAATGATTACAGGTGAAGATGTAGAGAACGCAAAAAATTATATTTTAGGCAGGATTCTTTCAGAATCCCAATCCACCCAGAAAACCAGCTGGTATGCTGCATTTTTCGCGAATCTCGGCCTGGGGCATAACTACTTTGAGCAGTACATTGAGAATCTTAGGAATGTTAGTCTTAAAGACGTTCAGAATGCTGCTGAGGGACTTTTTAACAGAAAAAACACAACGTTTGTTTTAAAGCCTGAAAATAACTGAATATTTGCAATTAAGCATACACGTATATAGGTAGTAAGGGTAGTAGAGGTTCAAGGCTCAACGTTGAACTCCCCCCTGTCACACGTTACGCATTACACATCACAGCAATTACGATGCTTTTTCAAATTATATCTCCAGGCTCTTTTGGGATATATTTTTCCATGAGGATATATTTATCTCTCTCTTTTTTAGGAACACTGTTTTTTGACGGAACGTCGAGAATGCGTATCCTTTTATAATAATTCCACATGTCAATTTCCAGGATATCCCCGCTTTTAACACTATAAGAAGGTTTTATTTTTTTACCGTTAATCAGAATAAACCCCTCCTCGGCAGCTTCATTGGCTACAGTACGCCTCTTAATAATTGCCATTATCTTTAAAAACTTATCAATACGCATTATCAAAACTCCGTGTGTAGCAAAAATGATTAAGCGGGCCGTGTCCGCTGCCTATCCCGAGGTCGCGGGAGCTGTTTATAGTTTCATAAATATAATTTTTTGCCGTCTGGACGGCTTTTTTTATATCAAATCCTTTAGCAAGATAAGCTGCGATACTTGAAGCATACGTACAGCCGGTTCCGTGGGTGTTTTTTGAGTCTATTTTTTTTGAGGTAAAAGTTAACTCCAGATCTGTCCCCACAAGAATATCCTTTGCATATCTGCTCCTTAAGTGGCCACCCTTTAATAGAACGAATTCGCTGCCCATTTTCATCAGGTCTTTGGCAGCTTTGCTCATCTCCGCATCATTATTTATTGTACAATCCAGGAGAAACTCTGCCTCTTCTATATTAGGGGTTATTATGTAAGCCTGCGGTATCAGAGAATCTATCAATGTGTTTACGGCACTTTCCTCCAGCAGCCGGCTTCCCCCTTTGGCCACCATTACAGGGTCAACAACAAGCTTTTTGACTTTAAAATGTTGAAGCTTATCGGAAACAGTCCGGATAATTTCTGCAGTTGAAAGCATTCCTGTTTTCACACATGAAATGTCAAAATCATCAAATATTGCATCAAGTTGAGACTCTATTGAGCTGAGGGGCAGGTTGAAAATATCAGTAACTCCCTGTGTATTCTGAGAAGTTACGGACGTTATAACGGATGTTCCATATACTCCCGCAGCTGCGAACGATTTTAAATCCGCCTGAATTCCGGCTCCCCCGCCACTGTCAGAGCCGGCTATGGTCAGTGCCTGCCGCATTGATACCTCCTTTAGGATGCTTTTAGCATAATTTCATATGTATTGCTGCCCAGTAAATCTTCAATCTGTTTAAAGAGAGAAAGTGAGGGTTTTACTGCAAAATTTTCTCCGGCTTCCATACTTAATTTATATTTTGTAGGGTTATCAATTTCAAGTTTTACAGGCAGGGTTCCCTGATAACGGGTAATTATATTTTTTAGTTTACTCAGCCTTTCCTCTGTGAAGCCTATCATATTGAGTTTTATAAGCAACGAATCTGCAAGTGTTTCAATAGCCTCGTTGATTTCATAAATTTCTTCCACCAGAACAGATTCCTTCTCCTCATCACTGTTATATTTCCCTTTTACAATAATAATTCTGTCTTCTTCGATATTTCTGACATGCTCCCTGAATACTGAAGGGAATACCACCAGGTCAATAGTTCCCTCAATATCTTCCAGTGTTACGAAAGCCATCCTTTCGCCTTTTTTGGTGATATGGGTTTTTATTGCTTTAACAATACCCCCCAATGTCACCTGCGTATCGTCAGAATATCCGGAGAGTTCTGTAGTTTTCATGGAGAATAAGTCCAGCACAGCTGAATAGGTTGAAAGTGGGTGATTCGTTATGTAAAACCCAAGTATCTCTTTCTCAAACTTCAGCAGCTCGTTTTCCGGCATTTCCTCCACATCCGGGTAAAATTCGTCTTCATCGTCATCATCACTGTTTGCGTCTTTCAGCAAATCATCAATTGTAACCACACCTTCCTTTTTATATTTTTGTTTCTTTTGCCCCAGATCAATAGCGGTTTCCAGCACCTGAAGAAGCTGCCTTCTGTTTTTTCCGAAATCATCCAATGCCCCTGCTTTTATCAATGCTTCAAATACTTTTTTGTTTGCCTGTCTTAAATCAACCCGTTTACAGACATCATAGATACTTTTAAATGGGCCGTTGTTTTCCCTTTCTTCTACGATACAGTCTATGGCTCCGTAACCCACATTTTTCAAAGCACCCAGACCGAATCTTATAGAACCGTCGTCAATGGTGAAATCTTTGCAGCTTTTATTGATATCCGGAGGCAATACCTCTATCCCCATTCTCTTGCATTCTTCAATAAAAGATACCACTTTTTCGCCTTTATCGAGCTCACAAGTCATAAGTGCCGCCATATACTCAATCGGATGGTGGGTTTTCAAATAAGCCGTCTGATAGGCAACCATTGCATAAGCAGCTGAGTGACTTTTGTTGAAACCGTATTCGGCAAATTTCTCCATCAATGAAAAAATATTTTCAGCAATCTCCAGATCATAACCCCGTCCTTTGGCACCCTCTATTCCGAGATTTTTATCACCGTAAAGAAATATTTGTTTATGCTTTTTCATTTCCTCGGGCTTCTTTTTCCCCATTGCCCTTCTCAACAGATCAGCATTGCCAAGGGAATATCCACCTATTTCCTGGGCAATCTGCATAACCTGTTCCTGATATACGATGATTCCGTACGTTTCTTTTAGGATGGGTTCCAGTTCGGGCAGTATGTATGATATTTCCTGGGTTCCGTGTTTTCTTTTTACAAAATCATCGAGCATTCCACTTCCGATCGGCCCCGGTCTGTATAGAGCTACAAGGGCGATAATATCTTCAAAAGTAGTCGGCTTTATTTTTTTCAGCAGATTTCTCATGCCGGTACTTTCCAGCTGAAAAACACCTGTAGTATTTCCGCTGGAAAGCATTTCATATGTTTTTTTATCATCCAGCGGTATTTTATTGATATCAAGCTTTGTACTGTTATTCGTGTTAACCCGTTGGACTGCTTCATCAATTACCGTCAGGTTTTTCAACCCGAGGAAATCAAATTTAACCAATCCCACCTTTTCAAGTGTATTTTTCTCGAATTGTGTTACGACTTCATTGTTCTGCCCCTTACAGAGCGGCACATATTCCACCAGAGGCTTATCTGAGATAACTATTCCCGCCGCATGCATACCGGCATTTCTCAGAAGACCCTCAAGTTTCAGAGCGTGTTCCAGAAGTTCCCTGCCGTTTTCAACGCTTTCTATGTTCTTTTTCAGATCAGGGTCCTCTCTGATGGCTTTTTTCAAAGTCATGTTGGGCTTTTCGGGGATAAGTTTGGCGATTTTGTCGACGGTTTTCAGAGGTATCTCAAGTACCCTTCCCACATCTCTGATAACACCGCGGGCCAAAAGCTTACCAAAGGTAACAATCTGGGCTACACGGTCATCACCATATTTGTTTACCACATACTTTATAACCTGCTCCCTTTTGTTCATACAAAAGTCTATATCAAAGTCGGGCATACTTTCCCTTTCGGGATTGAGAAAACGCTCAAAAAGAAGATTGAACCTTATGGGGTCTATATCGGTAATCCCCATTGCATAAGCCGCCAGAGATCCTGCACCTGATCCTCTGCCGGGGCCTACCGGAATGTTGTTTTCCCTGGCATAGTTGATAAAATCCCACACAATCAGATAGTATCCGGCATAACCTCTCATCTTGATAATTTCCAGTTCACTGTTCAGACGCTCATAATATGCTTTATGTTTATCTGCAGGGATATCTGCAAGTTTTTTATGGAGGCCCTGTTTTGCAATATGTTCAAAATAACTGTTTGCAGAGTACCCTTCAGGAATATCAAATTCCGGCAGATGCAGATCGTCAAAATTGAGGGAAACGTTGCAGCGTTCGGCTATTTTAAGGGTGTTTTCACAAGCTTCGGGCACTTCTGCAAAAGCTTCCCACATCTCTTCCGGTGATTTTACATATAATTGATCGGAGTGAATTTCCAGCTTGCTTGTACTGCTTATCGTCTCCTGCATTTGGATACACATAAGGATTTGGTGAGCCTTGTCGTCCCCTTTGTTCAGGTAATGACAGTCATTTGATGCCACAAGGGGGATATCTGTTTCCCGTGATATATTTATAAGACCTTTGTTGACAATTTTCTGTTCGGCCATTCCGTTTTCCTGGAGTTCAAGATAATAGTCATCTTTTCCAAGAATATCTCTGTATTCCAGGGCAGCTTCTTTGGCTTTTTTAAAATCATTGTTCAATATGTGTTTCTGTGGTTCACCTGCAAGGCAGGCTGATAAGCCGATCAGCCCTTCGGAATGATTTTGAAGCACTTCCTTATCTATTCTCGGTTTGTAATAAAACCCTTCCAGCTGAGCTATAGATACGAGCTTTTGAAGGTTTTTCAGGCCCTTATTATTTTTGGCAAGAAGAATAAGGTGGTAATTCTTGTCCTCTTGTTTCGAGTAGTTTCTGTTTTTTCTGTCATCCGGAGCTACATATACTTCACATCCTATTATTGGCTTAATATTGTTTTTCAGCGCCTGGGTATAAAAATCGACTATTCCGTGCATTGTCCCGTGGTCGGTTATCGCAGCCGCTTTTACCCCCTGGCTTTTTAGCTTTTCCATCAGATCAGAGACTAATATGGCACCGTCAAGGAGGGAATATTGGGAGTGCAGATGAAGATGTACAAATTGCTTTTGCTGCATATAATTCACCTATTCCATATCTATTTTTACTTTTATTTTATTAACGTTAGTAAGAGTTGCCAGAGCTGTCAAATACTCTTTTAGCGGCCCTTGATATTTTTCCTCAACCCCTGTGATAACAACCTCAGGGCTGGTTTCAGCTGCGATGGCCAGAATATGGCTAACCACTTCATCTTTTTCTGCAAAGCTAAATACCCGGACATCCACATCCGGTTTATCATCGGACACTACTCCGATGAGTTCTTTGTTTGTGAAATTCAACGGCGGTTTGTTATTTGCACTCCGATAAATTTCAAATTTGGGCAAATCACTTTTTTTGTAGCCTTCTGTAAGTACCAGGTCAACATTGCCGAAAAATTTAAGAATAAGCTCTTCAACACTGTACTCATTATCACAAGACTGTATCAGGGCAAGTTTTTCAGCAGAAGAGATACAGACAATTTCTGCTCCCGCCTGCTTTAGTCTGTAGGAATCTTTTCCCGGTTTGTCTATTTCAAACTTATGAGCGTCATGCTTAATTGCGCCGATTCTATATCCTTTGTCAATAAAAACAGGAATAATTTGCTCCAGGAATGTGGTTTTTCCGCTTCCGGATGAACCAACGAAGGAGATAACGGGTATATATTTTTCCATTATTCAGGCTCCTTGATTAATATCGGGATAAATTAAATTTACATTTTAATATCTATTATATAAAATTAATATGTGTATGCTGCAATGATTAAAAATAAAAAAGTGGAATTGTTTTTTGTTTCCGCACTTTTATTGAATCTGCTTCCCTTCTCAGCAACTGCCCATCTGTTTACTTCCTTTCTGCTGGTGTTATTATTTTTAAAGAGAAGAATACGGGTTGTTGTACTTATACTTATAATATTTTTTGGTTTAGCAGAAAAGTATAGTTTCATAGTTGTAGAGCACATGTTTGATACAAATGCAAGCTATGTCTATGAAACAACTGCCGGCACATATTTCAGTGATGTGGAATTGGAGCCCGGTGACGTTATAGCAGGGAAATTTGTCCGAAAGATGACGAAATACGGAATTAATATTTACAGCAGCGGAAATAAATACAGGTTCAGGCTGCCGCTTGTTTCAGACCTGCTGTATTCGAGGAAAAATTTATCCGAAAAACTTTATTATTCATCTGGTCTTAAGGCAGGACTGACGAATGCCCTTGTAATGGGAGACAAAAATTTTCTGTCGGATACTTTGGTGGATAAGTTTACTGTTACCGGTCTAAACCACCTGCTTGCAATATCAGGGCTTCATGTTGGAATAATTCTCGGTGGAATCTTATGGCTGTTATCTTTTCTGCATATAAAACTTCGCTTTCTGATATCGCTGCCTTTTTTGATATTACTTGTGCCGTTTACAGGCTTTAAAATTACCGTAATCAGAGCAGTACTTTTTGCGCTCATTGTGATGACCGCTTATTTTTTTGATGTGAAAACAGAACTGAGAAAAATGATACTGTTTGCTGCCGGTATTTTTATGCTTATTGATCCTGAGATAACAAATGATATCTCTTTCCTTCTTTCCTTTTCTGCCGTTTTCGGTATTGTTTATTTTCTCCGCAATAGAAAAGAGGATGCAGATCGGGGCAGATTCTCCTGGTTCACAGAGCCGGTGAAGGTGGGGGTAGCGGCCACTGTGTTTACCTCGCCTTTTATTCTTTACTATTTTGGCAATTTTAATTATATGAGCGTATTAAATACGATAGTGATGCTCCCCTTTATTTCAGTGTTGATTATATTGGGACTTGGTTATCTTGTAAGTCCGGCAGTTCTGATTAATCCGTTAGTTGTTTTTGAGAATCTCACTAAGGATGTTTTAGATTTACTGTACAAATGGACATATTCTTTCTTTGTTTTGAACAAAATCGACTATAATATCTTTGTAACGGTTATTTTACTGATGCTTTTAGTTGTACTTTTAAAGCGTAGAATTTTACTTTTGTTTGTTCTGCTGCTTCCGCTGATTCCCCAAAAAAGCCCCGATGGCATTTATATACCTAAAATGATCAGGTCGAAAGGATTTATCAATATTGACGGCAATAGAAAAGAAATTTTTTACAAAGGGTGGTATTCCGATTTCAAGTATAGCTTTTTACCTTTGGCGGCTGAACTTTCTTTGGAAAACTTTGAATCCGGAGATATAAATATTTATGACGGAAAAAACATGTATATAAAAATTCAAAACAAGACGAAAAAATTTTCAAATATATGTGTAAACAAAGTATCTCCGGGGTGCAGATATATTTTTAAAACAAGATCAAATACAGTGAATAAAAAAGATTATTTAAAAAAACATACTTATCTGATATATAAAAATGATCTGGAAAAAGGCAATATAATACAACTCAGCAGGTACAAAGATACTATAAAAGTTTTTAAAGGAGGCGTAGTTCTAATTGATTAATATTACTGTAAATGAAAAAAAGTTACGGTTTGAGGATGGGAAAACGCTGCTTGAGGTAAAAGAAGCAGTAAAGCCGGATGCAGATGTTATTATAATTAACGGTTTTCAAACGACCGAGAATATAGAGATAAATGACGGAGACAGCATCGCCCTAATAAAAAAGGGCGAAATCCCTTCCCGGGAGGAAATGGAATTTTTGATGGCAGCCAGACATACTCCGGGCATCCACACTGTGCTGAAAAAATCTTCCGCCGCTGTAGCCGGCCTGGGAGGGCTGGGGTCAAATATCGCCATTAACCTTGCCAGAATGGGAGTGGGCAGACTTAAAATAATCGATTTCGATGTGGTGGAACCATCAAACCTGAACAGGCAACAGTACTTTATACATCAGATTGGCAAAAATAAGGTCGATGCCCTCTTAGAAACACTCCAGCAGATCAATCCGTATCTTGAATATGAGTGCGAGAATATCTATATTACCGAAGATAAGGTGGAAGAAATTTTTTTGGATTACCAGGTGGTTCTGGAGGCATTTGACAAAGCTGAAAATAAGGCAATGTTAATCGGTAAGTTTATGCGTGTTTTTCCTGAAAAATGTATAGTCGGCGCTTCCGGGGTGGCCGGTATCTATGATACAAGAAGTATGGGGGTAAGGCAGTTAGGGCAAAACGCATATATCGTGGGAGATCTGGAAAATGAAGCAAAGCCGGGGAGAGGGCTGATGTCCACGAGAGTTGCAGTTGCGGCAGGCATTCAGTCCAATCTCGCAGTAAGATATTTAACGGGTGATTTATGAATATTATTGTGAACGGCAAAAAAAGGGAAGTAGCAGAATCTCTAACTGTGAAAGAATTGCTTAAGCAATTCGATATAAAACCTGACAGCGTTGTTGTCGAACTTAACCGTGATATTATTGGGCAGGAACAGTTTGGGATAACGAAGGTAAAAGAAAACGACCAGTTAGAAATTGTCCATTTTGTTGGAGGCGGTTAGAATATTCATCTGAGCCTGATCAGAAAATATCCGAAATCAAAGTAGTCAAACTCTCCGTCAAAGTCATCTGAATGCCCTCCTCCGTCTCTCGGGTCATACTCCCTGTAGTGTACAAGTGCACTTTCCGCACCGGCGGGGATATTGAATTCCAAAGTTTCACTCTCTGAAGTTTCTAATGCAAAGGTTCTTTTGTTTATTCCTTTGATGACATTTTTATTACGATAAAATCTGACATACAGCTCGGATTTTAAAAGAAGTTCAAATGATGAGTTTTTTATATTGATTTTTAAAATGCCATCTTCTGACTGCCATGTGTATTTCATCCTGGCTGTTTTAAAGCTTTCACCTTTTTGCAGTTTCGGAGATATATTATCCAGATTCACTGTACAGGCAGTAAATATAAACATTGAAATCACAAAAATAAGTAAAATTAAATATTTTTTATTCATTTAACATAATTTAATACTCTGAATCAATTTATCAATAGGATATGAGAAAGTGAGGTGGAGAGGTAGAGAATTGGGTAATAGTGAAATGGAGGAGTTGTGTATTGGTTTTAAGTTCTAACTCAAGTTTCGCACTTCTCTGTGTCATTGCGAAACCCTGTGGAACAGGGTTGTGGCAATCTCAAAATAATATAAAAAGAGAGATTGCTTCGTCGTTATCACTCCCTGCCCTGTTAAATGCCACAGGCAATCAGCGAAGCTGATATTTAACAGGGTGAACAAAGACGTGTAATAAGTGCAAGTGCGAAACGTGAGTTCTAAGTTTTAAGTACCAAGGACAAAGTAGAGAGCTTTGCGTCTTGGAAGTGTGATTTTAGTTCCGTCTGCTTGAGAATGCTGAATCTTGACAAAAATGCTTGCTCGGTACTCCCATAGTAGCAGAAGTTGAAGCCGCGCTTTTTGACTTATTCAAAGCATTTGAAGTGAAGCCTTAATGGAACGCTGCTAAAAAATAATCCCTTGCTTTTGAAGGGTTAAGTGTTTAGTATAAAAATTAGAATGATAATAAAACTGGTTGGTACATGGAGAAAGCTTGTGAAGTAAGCTACGACAAAAGTCCAAAATACCGTTGGGTCTACAAAAAACCGGATGAAAGTTTGTTAAGAGAACTCAAATTCAGTTGTTCTGTAAGTAGGCCGGTGGCTGAAATTTTGATTCGTCGTGGCATATTTGATAAAAACAGTGTTAATTCTTTTTTCGACACACCTTTGAGGAATCTTTTAAATCCTTTTTTAATGAAGGGAATTCAGGAGGCTGTAGAGCGTATATCTGTAGCTTTAGACAAAAAAGAAAAGATTTGCATCTACGGTGATTACGATGTTGACGGTGTATCTTCAACAGCTTTGGTATATCTTTTTTTTAATGATATCGGGATTAAATCGGAATATTATGTGCCGAACCGGCTCCATGAGGGGTACAGCCTCAATTGTAAAGCAATTGACAGTATAAAAGAATCGGGATGTTCCCTGATCATTACAGTGGACTGCGGTATTACATCTGTTGATGAGATTGCATATGCCAAATCCAAAGGTATTGATGTTATAGTTACCGATCATCATCAGCCGGCCGAAAAGCTTCCTGAAGATGCGTATGCTATTATCGACCCTTATCAGTCGGGTGATTCTTATCCTTTTAAAGATTTGGCCGGTGTAGGTGTTGCCTACAAGCTGATTATGGCTCTCAAGTTTTATCTCCAAAAGCACCGTCCTGAGAAAGTGCTGCCCAATTTGCGCGAATACCTTGATATTGTGGCGCTGGGAACGATTGCCGATGTAGTGCCTTTGATCGGTGAAAATAGAATTTTTGTGAAGCACGGTTTGAAAATTTTGGCGCTTCCCGGATGCAGAGTAGGCCTTGAAGAGCTGAAAAAGGTTACAGGACTTACAGGCTCAAAAATTAATGCTGTTCATGTGGGATATGTTCTTGCACCAAGGATCAATGCCGTCGGAAGGCTGGGAAGCTGCGACAGGGGTGTTAAGCTTCTCATAGAGACAAACAGAGACAATGCCAGATGGCTTGCTGAAGAGCTTGAGATGGAAAATAAATACAGGCAGGGAATTGAGCGGAAAATTTTGCGCCAATCCTATGAAAAAGTAGAACGTTTTTCCCTGCATAAAAAATACAAAGGTCTTGTTCTGTATTCAGAGGAGTGGCATCCGGGGGTTATCAGTACAATAGCTTCAAGGGTTATGGAAAAGTATTTCCGGCCCACAATAATCGTAACAATTGAAAACGGTGTCGGCAAGGGCTCTGCAAGAAGTATTCCCGCATTCAACCTGTACGACGGTTTGAAAAGTATGTCCGATTTGCTGATGACTTTCGGAGGGCATAAATATGCAGCCGGAATCAAAGTGGAGTCTTTTAACATAAAAAAACTGCAAAAGGAATTTCACAAAATAATTATTTCTGAACTCGATGATAATGATTTTATACCTGAATTAAAAATAGATACACATGTGGATGCTGATGAAATTAACGTAAACCTGGTTAAAATGCTGCATAAAATGAGACCATTCGGTCCCGGAAACCCGGAGCCCGTTTTCTGTATGACTAAAGTAAAGAAGTACCAACCCTTTTCTTTTATCGGCAGGGAAAGGAAACACCTGAAAGGTTTTATAGAAAAAAACGGCAGGTTTTTTGAGATTATAGGTTATAATTTTAGAGATTATCAGGAATATCTGAGTGACTGCGATACTTTTGACATTTTATTTGTTCCGGAATTTAATTTTTGGGCGGGTGAAAATAGTGTGCAGTTGAAAATTAAAGATATCAAGAGGAGTGAATGAGCAGTCAGAAGCTTGTCCGCCTGATGGATATTCAGGATATTTTAAAGAAAAACGGTATCAGCGATCTTGAAAAGCTGCATAAAGCTTATGTATATGCTGCACAGAAACATCGCGGACAGCAGCGTAAAAGCGGCGAACCTTATCTCTCACACCCCCTTAATGTAGCCTATATCCTGGCGGAAATGAATATGGATTTGGATACAGTAATAGGCGGAATTCTGCATGACACCCTGGAGGATACCGACGCCACTTATGAAGAACTTTCTGAAATGTTTGGCGAGGATATTGCTTTTATTGTGGATGGTGTCTCCAAGATAGGAAAGATTAAATTCAAATCTTCTGAAGAAAAACAGGCTGAAAATTTTCGAAAGATGCTTATTTCAATGTCCAAAGATGTAAGGGTTATTGTTATTAAGCTTGCCGACAGGCTGCATAATATGCGGACAATTGACCATCTGGATGAGGAAAAGCGAAAGAGGGTGGCAAAAGAAACGCTTGAAATTTATGCCCCTCTTGCCCACAGGCTGGGTATTGCCTGGATTAAATGGGAAATGGAAGATATGTGCTTCAGGGTGTTGAACCCTGAAATGTATTACGACATATACAATAAGGTTAAATTAAAAAGAAGCGAGCGGGAGAGTTATCTTAACGAGATAGTCTCAATTCTTAAATCCCACATGAAAGAAGAAAAGATAGATGCGGAAATTTTTGGCAGACCGAAACATTTCTACAGTATTTACAATAAGATGGTGAAAAAGAAGTCATCCTTTAATGAAATTTATGATCTTCTTGCATTGCGTATTCTGGTGAACTCTGTTCCTGAATGCTATGCTGTTCTCGGTCTGATACATTCACTTTGGAAGCCAATACAGGGAAGGTTTAAGGACTATATAGCAATGCCAAAATCCAACATGTATCAGTCGCTTCATACTACGGTAATAGGGCCGAAAGGGATGACGGTTGAATTCCAGATACGTACCCACAGGATGAACAGAATTGCCGAAGAGGGGATTGCTGCCCACTGGAAGTATAAGGAAGGCAAGCCTTTCGATCCCAAGGAAGACAAGTCTTTCATTTGGCTCAGACAGCTGCTGGATCAAAAAGAGCTGAAAAGACCCCAGGATCTTGTGGATGCGTTGAAAGAGGATATTCTTCCTGCTCAGATATATCTGTTCACTCCGGCCGGTGATGTTGTTGAACTGCCCAGAGGTTCAACACCGATTGACTTTGCCTACAATATACATTCGGAAATTGGCAATACGTGCGTTGGAGCCAAGGTGAACGGAAGAATGGTGCCCCTGCGCTATAAGCTTAGGAGCGGGGAGAAGGTTGAAGTTCTCACTTCATCCAATCAGGAGCCCCGGAGGGACTGGCTTAATTTTGTGAAAACAAACAGAGCAAAGACCCGGATTCGCAGTTTTTTGAGGAAAAAAGAACAGGATCGTGCAATACAGATCGGGCATGACCTTCTGGAGAAAGAGTTTAAAAATAATGACCTGAAGCTGAAAGATATTGTGTCAAATTCGAAGGATCTTGAAAAAATACTGAATAAATTTAATCTCACTGATGAAGAAGATATTTATAAAAATATCGGGTTCGGGCGCCTTTCAGCCAAACAGGTACTTCATCTGTTTGTGGCGGCTGATGAAAAGGAAGAAGATGTTGTCTCGAAGCCTTCGCCTAAAAAAGGCGAACCTTTTAAGATAGAGGGCGTGGACAATGTTATGGTTAAGGTTGCAAAATGCTGTAATCCTTTGCCCGGAGATGATGTGAAAGGGTATGTGAGCCGCGGCAGGGGAGTAATTGTGCATAAAGCCGATTGTAAAAATCTCGAAAATATGGCTTTGGATGATGACAGGGTTATCGATGTTGTCTGGGACAGTTCCCAGAAATATAAGATGGTCGTCAGACTTTATACGGTCACTGAGGACAGACCCGGTATGATTAATGAGCTTACCACCATTATGAATAACCTTGGTGTGAATATTGTGGAGATGTCAGCAAAATCCAGCGGTGATACAAAAGCAAAACAGAGCTATCATATAGAGGTTTCAAGTAAAGATCAGCTGCAGAAAGTGAAGGATAAAATTAAATCCATTAAGGGTGTGTACAGCGTAGTAACAAGATAACTGAGAAAAAGCTTAAACCCTTAAACAGGGCTTAAGCTTTACGAACTTTCCCGGATTTCAGACATTTTGTACAAACTTTTTTTCTGGTGATTTTGCCGTTCTCATCCAGAACTTTCATCTTATGTACATTAGGATAAAAAACCCTTTTGCTTACATTGTGAGCGTGACTGATTGTACTGCCGAACATCGGGCCTTTCCCGCAGATATCGCATCTTTTTGCCATTTTATGGTACCTCCTGATCCTTATATATTGCATTTAAGAGCCTGAGATGCTAACATAAAAAATATAAATTAATCAAGTTTTTTTTAGCGGGGGCGTATATGAGCATTACAAAAGATCAGTTGATAGCGGATATTTTAAAGGAGAATCCGGGAAGTGTGGAGGTTTTCGAAAAATTTAACATGGGGTGCGTAAGCTGTCTGGGCGTTCAGAATGAAACCCTTGAAAAGGGGTGCACTATGCACGGCCTTGATGTGAATGAAGTGTTGAAAGAGTTGAAAAAAATAGAAAAAAAGTAATAATATCACATTATGCAATCTGAATTGAGTGAACGTCGACTTCAAAAACTTGAACTGAATTTTGAAGATAATTTGTATATTTATTCTGATAGCATCAAGGATCAGCTGCTCCCTTTTACCGATTACGAGACGATTAGTCTTAATGATTTTTTTAAGGATAACAATAGACTGAATGTTGAGATTGGTATCGGCAACGGCGAGTTCCTTGCACACTTGGCTGAAAATTATCCTGATGAGAATTTTTTAGGTTTTGAAGTCGTGAAGAGGGTTTTTAAAAAAGCAGTTTCACGTATTCAGAGAAAGCGTCTGGAAAATGTGAAGCTCATTCATTATGACGGGAGTTTTTTTGTGAGCCTGCTGCCGGAGAAAAGTGTAAGCAACTTTTATATAAATTTTCCAGACCCGTGGCCCAAAAAGAAACATCATAAAAGAAGACTCCTGAAAACCCCTTTTTTAAAACTTTTAGCCAGGAAGCTTAAAAATCGCGGCACCCTGTATATGGTTACCGACCATGAAAATTATGCAAAGGAAATTATGACAAATCTTATTCCTGTGGATGATTTAACTTCAGCGTTCAAAAGTGTTTATGTTAATGAGCTGGTTGATTATTACCCAACGAAATATTACAGGAAGTTTGCGAATCCCGGCAGTGTATTCTTTTTCAAAATGAAGAAGTTATAAATTTATGAGAAAATTAATCTTACTTTTACTATCCCTTTTTGTTTTTTCCTCAGCTATTTCTTATGCTGAAACCTTTGAGAAAGCTTTTACTATTAAAATAGACGGTGTTATTACGGGATATACGCACAAATATATTTCGCTGGCGCTTAATAATGCTGAAAAGAATAATGGAGTGCTTATTATTAAGCTGGACACTCCCGGCGGGCTTCTGGGAGCCACGAGGAATATAGTCCAAACAATTCTTGAATCCGAGACTCCGGTGATAACATATGTGTCTCCTCAGGGAGCAAGGGCAGGTTCTGCCGGCAGCTTTATAGTGCTGGCCTCACACTATTCGGCAATGTCTGAAGGAAGCAATATAGGTGCGGCTCATCCGGTGAGCTTTACAGGTGAAGATATCAAAGGGGACATGGCTGAGAAAATTGTCAATGACACAGTGGCTTTTATAAAGTCCATAGCCGAAAAACGAAACCGTAATGCTGAAGTGGCTGCAAAAATGGTGACGGAATCGCTGAGTCTCACAGCTTCTCAGGCTTTGGAAAAAAATATTGTTGACAGCGTTGTTAATTCCGAAGAATTACTTTTGAAAAAAGCGGCAGATAAGCTAAATATCTCCGAAAATGTAAAGGTTAAGCAGCTGAAGCCAACCACTCTCCAGAAAACAGCTTTTTTTCTGAGTAATCCGAATGTGCTTGTTTTGCTGTTAATGATAGGAGTTTTCGCTATAATTTTGGAATTCAATCTGCCCGGGACATTTATTTTTGCAGGAGTAGGGGCAGTGGCGATAATACTGTTTCTCTTCGGCATCAATATTATACCGATAAATTTTTTGAGTTTACTATTGGTAATTACAGGTTTCGGCCTTTTGATAGCAGAAATGTTTATACCCAGTTTCGGGCTTTTAACATTGGCTTCCATTGTAAGTATGGTCTTTGGTTTATATTTAATGTTTGACAGGCAGGGGAATATGGGAATACATGTGTCGGTGTGGTTGATTTTATCACTTGTGCTTGGTATCGTGGCGGTGGCGGCTGTTATCGGAAGACTGATTTTAAAGGATTTTAAAAGGAAACCAGCAGCCGGGATGGACAATCTAATAGGGATGAAAGGTCGTGTAATGGCCTTTGGAAACGGCAGTGGAAAAGTCTTCGTGAACGGTGAAATTTGGAATTTCTTATCCGATGAGGAGCTTGAAGAAAATGAGGAAGTGGTGATAACAGGTTACGATAATATGACACTTACTGCCGGGAAAAAAGATAAAGGAGGAAGTGTTGGCTAACAGGTTTGACGAATTGATGGAGTTTCCATCTATTTACACCTTTAAAATTATTGGAAAAAATTCAGGAACATTTAAAAAAGATGTTCAGAATTTAAAGACTGAGGACAGGGAATGGGAGCAAACCGAATCACTCAGCAAAAGTGATAACTATATCAGCTTCAGGCTTACCACGGTAATTGAGAATTCGGACGAGCTGGAATACTTTTACAGACATATAAGCAAAATAAGGGATTTGCATTTTTACGTTTAAATATTTTATGCCTATGTGCTATAATTAAAAAAACAGAGGTGTAATATGAGTATATACAAAAACATACTTGTGATGACCGATTTTTCAGCTGACTCAGACAATGCTGTAAAAACTGCCGGGGTTATGGCAAAGAAACTCGGGGCAAAGCTTTTTATTTTGCATGTTATCCATGATGAGAGCAAGCTTAATACGTACATCTCAAGCCGGATTTACAACACAATTAAGGAAATGATTGATAAGGAAACCGCTGAACTTTATGAGAAGATGGATGACAGAATCCCTGAGATTACCGGTGTGGATTATAAAAAAATATTACGGCGCGGTGTTCCGTCCGAAGAGTGTCTGCTTGAGATAGACAAGGGGGATTACGATCTTGTTGTTATAGGTTCCCACGGCAAAAGCGGGCTGAAAAAATTTGTGATGGGGAGTACCGCTGAGAAAGTGCTTAAAAAATCCCCTATCAGCGTCCATGTTACAAAAAATCCTGCTCAGTAAAGAGATAAGTAACGTTACTCTGCTAAGCACATTTACGTATTTGTTTATTATATCGATTTCATATTGTAAGACATTTGAATAATACATTCTTATAAATTTTACCACCCCTTAATCCCCTCCTAACTCTTTGATAGGAGGGGAGGTTGGGTGGGGTACTTATTCAAAGCTCTCCTGTTATGATTTGCATCCTTTTGGTTTTTTAACATTCGTAGGACTTATCACTTAATACTTAACACTTAATACTAATACCCTATCTCACTCTTTTAAGTCGGAGCACCCCTGCTTATCCTGAATTTCTGTGTAGCAACAACTATTAAGAGAATGGCAAACGCTAGACCGTAAAAGTAATATTTCCAGTCATCATTTAAATTGAAAATATCTGTGACAATGCCCGGTCTGTAAAACAGCAAACTGGATGCAAGAAGTATAGGCAGTTCAAAGAGTTTGTTTTTTGTCAGAAACCATCCCTGTACGGCACTTGAGAAAATCAAAGAAGCCATTAATGTCATTGCAAAAATGAACAGACCGAATGTCCATGTATTTATCCCATCCAGTATAAGGTCATGGTTAAAGATAAACATAAAAGGTATTATTGCCGTTCTTATATCATATAAAAATCCCTGCACCCCTGTAGATATGGGGGGTGAATCTGCAATGGCAGAGGCAGCGTAAGCCGCCAGCCCCACCGGAGGCGTGTCGTCTGCAAGAATCCCGAAGAAAAATACGAAAAGATGAGCAGCAAGCAACGGAACTACAAATCCGTAGTCAGCTCCCACCTGTACGATAATAGGCGCCGTAAGAGATGCCATGACGATGTAGTTTGCTGTGGTGGGAAGACCCATACCCAGGAGCAGACTGGCCACCGCGGTAATTAAAAGCAGCAGATATATATTTCCCTGTGCAAGTACATCGACGATTTGTGTTATCATTCCGCCGAGCCCGAGGGAAACAATGCCTACTACAATACCTGCTGACGCTGTTGCAAGAGCAACGCCCACCATATTTTTGGCACCGGTTATAAAACCGCTTCCCACAAGATATATACTGTTCTTGATACCGTTGACAAAACCTGTTTTTTCAGTAAAAGCTTTTTTGATTTCCTGATAAAAGATTATAACGATAAGCAGCAAAACTGTATTATAGGCAGCCAGCTGCGGGGAATGTCTGATAACCACCAATTCATAGATTAGCCAGATGATAGGTATAAGATAATGCAGCCCGGAAAGAAAGGTTTTTTTAAACTCCGGCAGTTCTTCCTTTGTCATTCCTCTGATACCCAGTTTGCATGCTTCAAGATGCGTTATGTAAAAAAGGGCGGCGTATGAAGCAAAAGCCGGCACAGCAGCCGCTTTGATGACCTCGATATAGGAAACATTGCAGTATTCGGCGATAATAAAAGCCGCAGCTCCCATGATGGGCGGCATAAGCTGACCGTTTGTGCTGGCAGCAACTTCAACAGCGGCCGCTTTTCGAGGCAGGTAGCCGACTTTTTTCATCAAAGGTATTGTGAATGTACCGGTGGTTACAACGTTGGCAATACTGGAACCGGAAACCATTCCGCTCAGCCCGCTTGCCACAACGGAAGCTTTTGCAGGTCCCCCTCTGAATCTTCCCAAAAGCGATACCGCCAGGTCTATAAAATACTGTCCTGCTCCTGCTCTGTCCAGCATTGCTCCCATAAGAACAAAGAGAAAAACAATGGTGGCCGATACCCCTATGGGGATGCCTAAAATTCCCTCAGTTGAAAGGGATATCTGGCTTACATATTTTTCAATGGTTACATTTTTGAAAGCAAATACTCCGGGCATGCTTTCTGCAAAAAAACCATACAGTGAGAATAAAAGAGCAATTACCGAAAGGGGTGTGCCTATTGATCTTCGTGTTGCCTCCAACAGAAGAATGACAAGAGCAAGACCGAATATTACATCCTGCAGATTGGGAAGCCCGGCACGAAACAATAAGTCCTGCCATTCCCATATCAAATAAGTTGCCACAACAGGGGCAATAATTGCAAAAACATAGTCAAGATAACCTATTTTATTAAGAGGAGATAAAAATTTGGTAAATTTGTTTTTCGGATATTTGAACATCGGAAGCATAAGATAAGCCAAAGTCAGGGCAAAAGCCAGGTGTATGCATCTGACCCATGTGCTGTTAATCATAAGAAAACTTGGTAAAAGAAGCTGGAATATTGTCCATGCAAGTGCCACAACATTTATTAATATTTTTTCAAATTTTTTTAGTTCTCTGAATTCCCCGGATTCTTCCTTGAGATAGTCTTCAGCTGATTTGTGTTTGTTTTTAGCCATAGATATTCCCCTTGAACAGAGTTTTGCTATTGCATTAAGTTAAAAAGCTCCCCTTGTAAAAGAGGAGCTTAATTATAAACCAAATTTCAGATTAGTAAATCCTTTTAATAAAGATCAGGGTTTACGTATTCCAGCAGCCCTGCTTCCTTGTAATACTTTACAGCTCCTTTATGAAGTGGAGCGGAAAGGCCCATAAGCATATCTTTTTTACTCAGGACTGAGTATGCCGGGTGCAAGCTTTTAAACTGCTCAAAGTTTTCAAAAACCTCTTTTGTAATAGCGTAAACGATGTCTTCATCCAGGCTTGCACGTGTGACGAATGTTGCCTTTACGCCGAGAGAAGGAACCATTCCGGCATCTGCATTTGCTGCCATGGGGTAATTGGCCATATCGATTTTACCTATTGCATAATAAGGTTTCTTCTCAATAAGTTTTTCGATAGGCTCACCATCCACAGGAACAATTCTGACTTTTATTCTGCCTGATGTGGCTTCTTTGATGTTTCCTGCCGGGTGTCCCACTGTGTAGAAGAAAGCGTCAAGTCTTTCATCCTGCAGAAGACCGGGTGCTTCAACTGCCTTGACATAAGCTGCCTGAACATCTTCAGGAGTCATGCCGAAAGCTGACAAAACATCTTTGGAGTTCTGAAGCTGGCCGGAACCGGGGTTTCCAAGGTTAACCCTTTTACCCTTAAGATCTTCGGGAGATTTGATTCCGCTTGCTACAGAAGCAACGAGGGTTACCGATTCAGGGTGAATAGAGAATACTGATCTGAGATCTTCCTGAGGCCCTCTTTTCTTCCACTCAGCCAGTCCGTGTACCGCTTGGTACTGTCTGTCTGACTGACAAATACCAAATGCCAGGTTACCGGCAAGCACGGCATTGATGTTATAAACGGAGCCGCCCGTTGATTCGACTGTGGCTTTAATGCCATATTCATCGGCTTTACTGTTAACCATTTTGGAAATGGCACCGCCTGTGGGATAGTAAACGCCGGTAACGCCGCCTGTTCCGATGGTTACGAACGTCTTTGAAAATACAGGCAGACTGAATACCAGGGAGAAACATAACACAAGTGACAGTAATACTAATTTTCTCATATTTCCTCCTTTTGAATATTAGTATTTAATATTATGTTAAATAAATAAAAATGTCAATAAGAGTAAAAAGGTTTTTTGTTTTGTTTGCAGTCTTATAAATTATTTGTAAATAACTTCGATTTTAAACATTCCAAAAACACAGCTTTGTAATGAGATTTTAGCCGATAGTGTTAATCGAAGAAGCAATATTTATGCAGCACAAAATATGGACAGAATTTATAGCAATTTTCAGCAGCTATCAAAAAAGTTTTGTGAAACTTAACATAAATTTTATAATGTCAGGTAGCTTAAGCTCCAACTTTAAGCTATCCTGACAGCGGGACGTTATTCATGAAATAGTATTAAGTATTAAGTACTAAGGGTTAAGGGTTAAGTCCCACGAATGTTAAAAAACCAAAAGCATGCAAATCATAACAGGGCAAAAGTGACAATTCTCTACAATATGAAATCGATATAATAAACAAATATGTAAGCGTGCTTACGCTCACTACCTCTACAGCCCCTATTCTTGCCATACAACGGGCGGGGCAAATATTTCTAACTATTTACCAATTTCACCACTTCACTACTTACTACTTAACTCCAAGTATTAGGATTTGAAATAATTTGCCTGTAATATATAATAACGAAATCGGAGGTGGAATTGAATAGACCGGATATGAATGCGATTCCGGATAAGCCGGGTGTTTATCTTTTTAAAGACCGAAAGGAGCAGATCATTTATGTGGGGAAAGCTCTTTCTCTGAGGAGGCGTCTGGCTTCGTATTTTGACAGCTCACCTAAACCTGTAAAAACAGAAAGAATGCTTAAAAGAGCGTCATCTCTGGATTATATTATTACCAACAATGAAGTTGAAGCTTTGCTGCTTGAAGCCAATATGATTAAAACGGAAAAGCCGAGATACAATATTCTCCTGAAGGATTCCAAAGGGTATCCGTACATCAAAGTTACCAGAGAAGATTTTCCACGTGTTATGTTTACAAGAAGCACCTCCGAAGAGAAAGCAGATTACTTCGGCCCCTTTGTTCAGGCTCAGAATCTAAGAGGGATACTCAAAAGCCTCTTGAAAGTTTTTCCGCTGCGCTCATGTACAGACACTCGATTCAGGCAGGGGAAAACGTGCATCAATTATCAGATCAAACGCTGCAAAGGCCCTTGTGAGGGATTGATATCCAAAACGGAATATAATAAAATTGTCTCTGAAATAAGAGATTTTTTCAAAGGTAACATGGAAAAACTTCAAAGTACGTTAAAAAATGAGATGGAAAGTTATGCTGAAAAACTGATGTTTGAAGAGGCTGCAGAAGTCAGGAACAGGATGCAGTCTCTGGGAAAGTTGTTTACAAACCAAAAAATTGTGATGGAAAACGACAAGCATATTGACTGCTTTGTTTTCGGAAGGCACAAGGAAATTGATTATGTAACTCAGTGTTTTGTAAGAAGCGGCAAGCTGATAGGATTGAATACTAAAATTATTGAAGACCGAGAATACCTTGGGGATGACGTTTCCTATGTAATGCAGTTTTACAGTACACTCAGGCAGTTCCCTGAAGAGTTGTTTGTTTACCCGCAGCCTGCAGGAAATGACAGCAGAGTTCTCAGCAGTGCTCTCAATAAACTTTCCGGTAAAGATATCGTTATAAGGCAGAGAGGGTTGGGTAATCTTGTGCCCGTTGCCCAAAACAACGGTATTAATTTTGTTGAAAAATACATCGAAAATAAAGATACCGTTCATCAAATGACTGAAAGGTTTAAGAAAGTACTGCATCTTGATAATGATATAAAAACAATACAGTGTGTGGATATATCTCATCTTTCCGGAGAAATGACCGTGGGTGCCTCAGTCTTTTGGGATAAAAGCAGGGGTTTTGTGAAAAATAACTACCGCAAATATAATCTGAAAAATCTGTCAAATAATGACGTGGAAGCTGTATATCAGCTTGTCAAAAGGAAAGCTGAAAACATAGCACAGGGCAGCGAGGAAGGCAGTGATATTTACATTATTGACGGCGGGATTGCACAACTGAACGCTGCGGTGAAAGCTTTTGGAGAAACCGGTATGAATGCTAATGTATGTTCCATTTCCAAGGGAAGAAGCAGGTCAGGTGAAAAATTTGATTCTGCAGAATCGATTGAGGAGATTCATTTTCCAGGGAGAAAAAATTCAATACGCCTGAAAAGAAACGACAAAGCATTGCTCCTGGCTGCAAAAATGCGGGACGAAGCACACCGGTTTGTAATTACAGCATTGAGGCAAAAAGCTCTGAAAAATTATAAAAAATCTCCCCTTCTTCAGATAGATGGTTTGGGGGAGAAAAGGCTGAAAATTCTTCTGACAGAATTCCCGGATATCTATTCAAATTTCGAACTAACAGCTGAGGAAATAGCGGAAAAATGCAGTATTCCTCTTAATATCTGTGAAAGGGTTCTTAGGTTTGTAAAAAAATCTCAATATTAAAGCAGCAGTTTGGGTTAGTCCTCTGCAACAATAAACGCGCCGGGATACTGTCGGCTGTATTCATCGATAAAATTTTCCGCTTCACCCCGGTTGTCGAAATTTCTGATACGGACACGATAAAAAATATTTCCGTTCTTCCTGAATTTGGTGATGGCTGCATTGCTATGTTTTTCAACAAGTCTTTCTGCATTCGCATAAACTGTAAAAGAGCCGATTTGTACGGCAAATTTTCGTTTATCAAGGTCTACATCATGACCGTCCACCACGAGCCTGTCCCTTGCTTCTGAAAGAAGCGTTATTTTCACTTTAGCCACACCTTTGTCCACAATGCCTATTTTTTTTGCTCCGGTATAAGACAAATCTATAATTCGCCCTTTGATAAACGGGCCTCTGTCGTTAATTCTTACAACTGTTGTTCTGCCGTTTTCAAGATTCTTAACATGAACCATGCTGCCCAAAGGAAGTGTTTTGTGAGCGGCAGTATTTGCGTACATGTCATAAATCTCGCCGTTGGCTGTAGGGGTTCCGTGCTCTTCAGTTCCGTACCAGGAGGCGTAACCCACCTGTTCAAAATCGGATACATATGACATCGGGTAGTATTTTATTCCGTGTATAATATATGGTCTGCCGTATGTCACATCCTCGTAGTCAGCAGACGGAGGGACTTGCTGGACTTTTGTGCCGCATGAGATTAGAATAAATGTTGTTAAGCTAAACAGAAGTAATTTTTTCATAGACTGTCCTCACCTTTTCAACGGCTTCATCAAGCGAATTATAGCATATTTCATGATCAGGGCAAGCAGGGATGGATTTGTTATAGAGCGGATCATAATAATCTTTCAACAGTATTTCTGTAAAGGTATGAAAATCCTCTTTGTCCAGTAATTGTTCCAAATGCGCGGTTTTTGCTCCTCCCAGAAACCTTTTGATTCTCCTCAGAGAGTTTTTTATCTCATCTATGTAATTATCAGGATTATACGTTTTTATCGTGTATTCAATTCGGAATTCCAGCGGAGCTTTCATTAGAACAGAAACCCCGTTTCTGATACGTGAATATAATTGCTCCGGTATACTGACCTTGCCTATCCTCTTGCTTTCACCTTCTGTGATGAAAGGGCCTTTGAAATTATTTTTGTACAATGTATACCAAAGACTGGTTTCAAAGTTTTTCTGAGTAACATCAGGATAGAATCGCTCACCTATTTCACCGAATGTGGATCCTTTATGACAGGCATGCTTTTCAAGATTTATTACGGGTATTTTGGAGGAAAGTTTTTCAATAATTTCCGTTTTTGCGCAACCCGTGGGGCCGTATAGTGTTATAATATTCAGTCTCTCCGGAAAATCGCCAAAAAATTCGTTTATATGTTTTCTAAACTGTTTGTAACCTCCCCGCAGCTTAAAAATCCTGTCTATTCCTGCAAGTTTAAGAAAATTTACTGATGCTTCGCTCCTTAATCCCCCTCTCCAGCAGTAAACAACAGTATTTCTTTTTGTATTTTGTGATGAGAAAGCTTTTATAAAATCGGGTAGTTTGGGGGAAATTATTTCGACACCCTTTAATCTGGCCGTTTTCGGTCCCTTTTGCTTATAAAGAGTGCCGACTATTTTTCTTTCTTCATCGTTTAACAGAGGAATATTGACAGAGCCGGGGATATGGTCGTGGATAAATTCAGATTCCGATCTTACATCCACGATATTATAATTACCAAGACCTTTTGTGATAATTGTTTCTATATCGGTTTCTAAATGATGCTCCATTTACTTTTCGTATGCCATGAGTGTGCCCAGAAATTGCTTGAGAAGTTTTTTTGTACTTTTTCTTTTATTGTATACGATATAAATATCTTTTTCCACTACTAGGTCTGTTATGGGAACACTTTTTACTTCGCTTGCACAGCTTTTGTTATCCAGTGCTGTCTCGCTTGCAAATGCAATACCTAGTCCGCTTTTAACAGCCTGAATAACAGCGTGCGTTGTGGCGAAAGTTGCAGATGAGTTAAGGCTGTCAAAGTCGTAACCTTTCTGTTTGAGCGAATGCTCAACAGCTGCTCTTGTTCCGGAGCCTATTTCACGGATAATAAACTCTTCTTTCAGTATTTCTTCCACAAAGACATTATCCCGTTTGTAAAGGGGGTGACCCGGGTAAACGGCAAGAACGATTCTGTCTTTCATAAAAAGTTTGTATTCCAAGTCTTTCTTTGGTATTTTCCTCGTTACGATAGCTAAATCGAGAATTCCGTCCGCTATTCTCTGAATTATTGTCTGAGAGTTGTTAACAGTGAAGTTAAAATATGTTTTGGCGTATGATTCTTTAAAGTTTTTAATTACTTCGGGCAGGATATATTCGGCAATTATCGTGCTGGTTCCGATTCTGAGATTTCCGCTTATTTCGTTTAAAAATTCTTTGATGGATTCGTGGGATCGCTCTCTCAAATCCATCATATCCACCGCATACGGGTAAAACAACTGGCCTGCTTCGGTCAGGACAACTTCTTTGGAAAGTCTGTCAAAAAGCTTAACTCCTAAGTTGTCCTCCAGTGTATTTATATGTGTTGATACGGTAGGTTGACTGAGCAGCAGCTTTTCCGCAGCTCTGGAAAAAGATTTGTATTTTGCCACGAAAACAAATGCTTCCACCTGTTTAAAATCCATTTAAGCCTCCGGATGAAAAAATTTTATAAATACGGATTTCCCAAGTTCTGTTTGTTATACAGAAAAAGGCGTATTGAATACGATTGTCAGTGTACAAATACTCTAAAAAGCAAATTAGAACATAATATTGATAAAATCAATAGCAAACTGTGGGCAACTAAAGACAGCTTGTTGAAGAATCTTCTAATCTCACAAATATAATTATCCGGAAGTATAGTATTTTTTTATGAAATGATACAGCAGCCTCACCCCGAATCCGCTGGCATTGCTCCCGAATATTGGATGCTCATCCTCAAGAAAAGCTGTCCCTGCAATATCCAGGTGAATCCAGGGATAATTGTTGATAAATTCTCTGAGGAAGAGCCCGGCAATGGTTGTTCCGGCTTCTCTCTTTTTTGTGCTGATGTTCTGGAGATCCGCTATCTTTCCTTTTATACGGTCTGTGTAGCCTTCATATAAAGGAAGCTCCCAAATATCCTCGGAAATATCGTAAGAGATGTCGGATATGTTTTTGGCCAGAAATTTTCTGTTGGATATTAAGCCGGCGCAATGGCTTCCGAGTGCTATTACACAGGCTCCGGTCAAGGTGGCTATATCGATAACAATTTCCGGATCTTTTTCTATGGCAAAACTTAAGGCATCTGCCATAATGAGGCGCCCTTCGGCATCAGTGTTTAAAATTTCCACAGTTTTTCCGCTGTATGATTTGATAATGTCTCCGGGTTTATATGCGGCCCCGCCGATGGTGTTTTCCGCAAGGGGAAGATAGGCATATACATTTACCTTTGCTCCGCTTTCGGCCAGGGCTGAAACTACTGCATAAACAGTGGCTGCCCCTGCCATATCCGTTTTCATCGTTTCAATGCTTCCTGTGGGTTTAAGGTTTGTTCCCCCGGTGTCAAAAGTAACCCCTTTGCCGACTAATGCGATAGATTTATCACTTTCGGAATTCCCCCGGTATTCCAGTACTGCAAGCTTCGGTTTGTTCTCACTCCCTTTGCCAACTGTATATATGAGATTAAAGTTCTTTGATTTGAGCTCGTTATGGTCATATTCCGTCAGTTTTACGCTTTCCGGCAGATTTTTTTTCAAATATCGGCAGAAGGTATCAGGTACTATATCTCCTGCGGGATAATTTATCAGATCTTTAGCCTTGTACACATATCCGAAGAGAGTCTTGATTTCCTCAGAATAAGTGTCCATGTATTTTTTCAGTTTTGTGGATGAAGTAATTACCTCAATTTCCTCTAATTCATGATTCTCTTTCTTTGATTTATAATAGCTGAAATCGTAAAGCCCGAAATAAATACCTTCGATAAAACTTTTTATATGATCGAAATCTTTTTTCTCGCCTGCTATATCTTCAAAAGAAAGTATGGAAAAAGAATAGATCATATCCTGTCTGCAGATTTTTGCGAATTTGCTTCCCAGCTCCATGTAATAACGATATTCTTCAAGCTCTTTGGGGACATTGACAAGATATATCTTTTTCAGCTTTTTATTTATTTCCATATAAAAACTTTTTATTTCTTTTTCTTTGTAGTTAAAATAATCCGATGAGATAATACGGTGAATTTCGTCATCTATTCGCTTGCCTGTCAGCTGCTTTATAGATCTCATATTCTTGTAAACGGGAATAACAATGGCTTCCTTTTTGGAATTAAGTGCTATCTTTTTTCTGCATGAGACTTTCATTTAACGCTCCTGTTTAAACAAGTATTTGCTTTGGAGAGAGCATAATTTAAATAGTTTTAAATTTCAAGTACATTGGAAGGTTCATGGTTTCTGAGGACAGAGCGTATTATTCTTCTAAGCTGAGTAGTTCTTAGCTGCATTTGCCTTGAATTATTAAAGCACAGGGCTATTATTAGCAAAAAAGGAGTTAATATGTCCGAAAAAACAAAGGAGAGAGCCAAGGGAGCTGTAATGGGGGCATTTATAGGTGATGCTCTTGCTTTAGGTCCCCACTGGTACTATGACCTTGAGAAGTTTCGTGAAAATTACGGAGAATGGGTTGATGATTATACTGCCCCGAAAAAGGGAAGGTACCATGAAGGGCTTAAGGCCGGTGACTTGTCACAGTCAGGCTATATTCTGAAGATGCTGCTTGAAAGCATAAAGGGAAATAATGGTTATGAAGAGAAAGATTTTTGCAGAAGGATAGATAATGACCTCTTTCCTCAGTTGGACGGAACACCGGTCAGCGGGCCCGGAAACTATACCAGTCAGTCCATAAGGGATGCTTACCGCAATCGTGTTGTTAATAATCTGCAATGGGGCGAATTTGAAGGTCATGCTGATACAACGGAAGCTATCGAGAGGACACTGGGTATAACGGCTTATTATACAGGTAATCTAAAGGAAGCCTGCAAAAACGTTTACTCAAATACTATTTTGACTCAAAGTGATGAGCTCGTTGTTTCAATGACGGTCGCCTTCAATGCCGTGCTTTGGGAGCTTATAAACGGTCATCCTCTGGATGAAAAAATTTCCGGCAAATTAATGCAGGAAGTTAAAAACAAGTCCTTACCGTTTCATGCAGTTACCGGCGATGATTTGACGCCTCCTAAAAAAGGTGTTCCCGAGCCTTCTCGTTTGGGGCGTTTTGCGTCTCCCGATGCACTTTTAACACCATCTTTCATTGCCAGGGCAGCGGGAGATCCCGGTATTTCAATTGAGCCTGCCTGGAAAGTTTCTCTCGTTTACGGTATGCCCTGTGCGATATATCATATACTTCCTTCGGTTTATTACCTTGCTGCCCGGTTTAAAGATGATTTTGAATCGGCTGTGCTGCATGCTGTGAACAGCGGAGGCCAGAATATGGCAAGAGCTATGCTTACGGGTGCTTTGGTCGGTGCCCAGGTGGGAATAGATGGTATTCCTGCAAGGGTTCATAGACGGTCTGACTGAGAAAGAGACACTGTTGAAATTAACAGAGCAGCTTTTCGGTTGATAGAATTGTCCACCCAATCAATTTATTCAACTACTTCAAATACTTTTAAATATCTCCACTTCATGCATTACGTATCACATATCACGCTTTAACACTAATACTGTGTGAATTTTTTGGGAGGTTGCTAAAAAAATAGTTGACTTGACAATAGGGTTTCGATGGTATATTAGATATTATGTTGAATAGTACAGCGTTATATTATCTTCTTGCCGGCTCTAAATACTATAGTTTCCTGGATAGCAAAGATTTTGTCCGTCAAGCAAGAAACTATTCAGAGAAAGAAATAGAATATTTTTTTAATAACAGGTTTATAAGGCATGAAAAATGGTTCAGAAGATACCTTAAAATTTTAATAGCTGTATTCACAGTAAACCTTCTTGCCAGAAAGTTTGAGCGTTATCTTTCCCGTTTGTGTTGTTTCTATGATCTCAGCTGCTCCAGATTCGCTCCGGCAACGTTTATGGCACTTAGAGCCTTTAATAACAACAGGCGATATTTTAATATTGAGTTCGATCGGTTTATTTTTCTCAGGGAACTGATTTACATAGTTAATTCGCGGGTTAATGAATTTTGTAAATGTACAAACCTTTACCCTGATAGAATTCATTTTATTCAAGGCAATACCCCATTAGGTGTTGAAATGGAGTTTTCAAATAAGGGTACTGCAGCAGGCAGATTTCTTGAAAGGGGCAAAGGGGATCCTCTGGTTAATTTTTCAAAATATCATTATTACCATTTGACAAATTTTATGTGGCGTTTCGGTGCTTATATTGATTCTGACACCCCTTTTAAGCAATTTATTAAAAAGGGAGGATTTCTGGAATATACGTTTACCGTTCCGGATAAGTTTCTGCAAACGTCTATGCCTCTGACTAACAGTCCTGATTTTGCCGGTAAACTTATCGATGAGGCCGTTAAGTTTACTCCTGTGCAGCCTCACAGTCTTCACATAACCGTACAGAAAAATACCGGAAAACACAAACTGCCGCTGCCTTCTTTTGATGAGATACTTTTTCTTCTGTTTTGCAGCGGGCAGTTTTTGTGCAAAGACGGTAAAATTGTTGAAAGCCGGATTGTGGAAGAAAACATGAAAGATATTGTTCTGCTCAGAAAGCGCAAAAATTACAAAAAATGGGTGGATACTGTAGAGTTCAGTCATATGCGGCTGTGCAGGGATTTTATTCGGCGAAATGTCTATGAGCCGTCAATCATGTTAATGGTCGCATATAAGAATTTGTTTGCGTTTGCGGATATTTTTCCTTATACAAATAAGCTCAGGCAGTGGGGGAGACGGCCCTATCTGCCGGCGTTAAATCCTAACGACATGTTTGAGCTTATCAGAAAAGGCCTTGATGAGGAAAAAGCTTTACCCGAGCATTATAAAGAATATATTGTTGAAAAAGTAAAAGAACTTTACTTTTTCAATACATCTATTGTAACTGGTAAAACGGCTTGAGGAGGAATTGTGTCTAAAAATTATAACGTTTTTGTATATGGGACTCTAATGAAAGGTTTTGACGGGTATAAAAAATATATGTGTAAGGGGAATTATATAACTGAGGGCTCCTTAAAGGGAATTATGTACCATACCGGTTCCGGTTATCCTGCAGTTATCTATAACACTAAAAAAGGCGGTGAGGTATCCGGGGAACTCTACAGTGTGGACGAAAATTTGATGAAAGACCTCAGGCGGTATGAGGGTATAGGCTCATTGCTGACATGTTATGAAGAGAAACTGGTAAAAATCCAAACAAAAGATGGTGATATACCGGCGAGGGTTTTTGTGGTTTCACCCTTCTGGAAAAATCTTATTAAGCTTTCAGGTGTATTGGTGAGCAACGGCGACTGGAAAAAGTTTGTAACAGCTCCGCCGAAAAAGGCTTGGCAGACAATAGCACCTGCTATCCTTTTTTTCGTTTCTTTTATATTTGTTTTTCAGATTATTTTTAAGATAACGGGGTGATTTTTTACTTCTGCATCATTGAAAGAATTTTCAGGGCTGCTACCGGTTATAAATAAAATCTGAATTAACAGTTGAATTCATGCCAAAAAAATTGATTTATTATAAAAAAACCTTAACTAATGTGTAAAGTTATGATAATAATTTAGTTAAAATTCAAAAAGCTATGAAAAACATAAGTATAAAGAAACAGTTTATTTTTATTATAGGTCTGGCGTTTCTTGTCCAGCTAATTATTCTCGTGGCCTTCCTTCTGTTTTCACAGTATCAGTATTACAAAGATTCCACCAAACTGGCATACCGGCAGGAAGTTAAAAATACCAGAGAAAAAGTCCGGCGTGAAGTGGAGCAGTTATACAGTATCATTGATTATGAAATTGAAAAGAATAAGCAGGATGTAAAAATTCAGATAAGAAGGAGGGTTTATGAAGCATATGATATAGCATGGTCGATTTTCAACAGATACAAAAATGAAAAAAGTCTTCATGAAATTAAAAATCTAATAATCACAGCCCTCCGCGACATTCGATTTTTTAACGGAAGAGGGTATTATTTTATAGATTCTCTTGATGGTGAAGTTATAATGTATCCTGTACGCCCTTCTGAGGAAGGCAAGTCTTATATTAACATTACAGATGTTGAGGGAAAGCCGGTTGTAAAAAGTTTTATTAATGTTGTTGAAAGCAGTTACGAAGGGTACGTCAGATATAAAACTTTTATTCCGGAGAACAGATCGGTTTCCACAAAAGCCTCTTATAACAAGATTTCTTTTGTGAAGCTTTTTGAGCCTTTTAACTGGATAATCGGAACAGGTGATTATCCATATGGTAATATTAAAGAACTTAAAGAGAGCATCATTAATATTATAGACAGCCGAAGGTATGGTAAAAACGGGTATTTCTTTGCATACGATTATTCAGGGGAATGCCTTAACCTTCCCCCTGATAGGTATAAAGAGCAGACAAACATGATCGGCTATACCAACAGCAGAGGTACTCCGGTAATAAAAAATGCTCTGGAAGTTGCCAGAAACGGCGGCGGTTTTATGACGTGGTATTATAAATCTCTGTCCGACAATAAGAGCATTAAAAAGATAGGTTATATTCAGGGAATTGATGAGCTTGGAATGTTTTATGGCACCGGAGTTTATGTGGATGAAATCAGCTCCTCATTTAAGAAGCTACAGGAGGAGTACAAAAATATAACTTTCAGCAACAGCCTGATTATCCTTTTTACTCTTTTGATAGCTTACGGAGTCGTCTATCTGCTTACCAGAAATTTGGCCAAAAGGCTTGGAAAAGATATCGATATGGTGGCCGATGCTTTTGATGTGTCGTTAAAAGATGACCGCCTGATTCCAGAAAATATAACGAGAATGAGCGAGCTGAGTTCTCTGATAAAGTCTTTTAACACCACTCTCGGTGAAAAACATCTTTTTAATAGAATAGCAAAAGAAAAAGAAAGACAATTTACATCCCTCTTTGAAAAATCAGCTGAGCCTATGCTGATAATTAACAAAGACGGCATAATCGACTGTAACTTATCAGCAGTGGAGTTTTTAGGATATAAGTCAAAAAGGGAAATACTTAAGCATCCGGCTTTTATTTCCCCTGATAAACAGCCTGACGGCAGAGATTCTTTTGAGAGTTATAATGAGATTATTGATGAAATATACAGAAAGAACGGCTCCAGGAAATTTGAGTGGGTCCATCTGAAATATGACGGAATGCCGGTGCACACTTCAACTGTTCTGGCTTTTATTGAACCTCAGAATTTTATACTATGCACATGGCGGGACATAACCAAGAGGGTGGAGGCTGAGCAGGCTCTTGCTTATGAGAAAAATAAATTATCAGCGATGCTTGAAAGTATAAAAGATGCTGTGGTTATTGTGGATTTGGACTGCAATGTTGTTTATACAAATAATGCTTTTACAAAAATAACAGGTTTGAGCGGAGATGAAGTTCTCGGTAAAAATTTTGATAATTTGCTTTCGTTCTACGAGCTTAATTCGGGTAAAGCCGAAATTTTCAGCACCAAAAATGTTTTACATTCCGGTAAAAGTTACTCCAATCTCAGCGGACTTAAAATTATCGACAGGCAGGGGGTTGAGAGGATTGTGTCAAAAGTTATTACGCCTATATGCCAGGACGGGGAGAGGTTAACGGGTGTTGTTGTTGTTTTGAGGGATGTTACCGATAACGTTATTTTCCAGCAGAAGAAGTCCAAATTGGAAAGTCTTCAGTCCATAGCTGTTTTTACAGGAAGTATGGCACATGAGTTTAATAATATTCTGACGGGTATACTTACCAATACATATCTTGCTAAACAGCATTGCGACAATGAACGGGCTGCTGAATTTATTAGTAAGATTGAGCAGTCTGTTTTTCAGGCTACGAAAACAACGAACAATCTTCTTAAATATACCCAGACCGGCACACTGCGCAAGAAGACAGCAAACATTTATGAGATTGTAAAGGATATATCTGATGTAGTTTTTGCTGATTCCCGGATTACGGTTAATATCGATAAAAGTTCTGAGCTGTGGGATGTTGATATTGATAAGGTTAAGATAAGCCAGGTGTTTAACAGTATTTTTCTAAATGCAAAACAGTCGATAAAAGATGACGCTTCAGGCAGGGTTGATGTAAAAATAAGTAATGTTTTTATGAATAAGCAAAATGATTACGACTTGAAAGAAGGCAAGTATCTTTGTGTCGATATTACTGATAACGGCACTGGTGTTCCCAGAGACATAAGAACAAAGATTTTCGAACCTTATTTTACAACAAGAAAAAATAATAACGGACTCGGGCTTTTTCATTCCAGAAATATTGTTTTAAACCATGGAGGAAAAGTGATTTTGAGCTCCGAAGAAAATAAAGGTACGACATTTTCCGTTTTTCTACCGGCCTTTGACGACCATTTTTCATCGGCAGGAGACATGAAATCAGTAGGAGATGATAATAGTTTACGGTTTATGATTGTGGATGAAAATGTTCAAGACAGGGAAAGTCTCAAAAATGTTTTGGAATTTCTGGGTTACAATGTCGTGAGTGTAGCCGGATACACCGAAGCTTCAAAACTTATCAGAGCCGGAGAAGACTACGAGTTTATTATAGCAGCGATTCGTTCTGACAGTTGCATGGATTTTGGAAAATTTCTTCATTCTGTGAAGGACTTTCTTGAGGATTCTTCAGTTGTTATTGCCTCGGAAACAGCGGAAAAGGGTTGTTTTCAATCTTTTGAAAATGATGAGAAGATTGCTGGGGCCATACACAAACCGTATAAAATGGAAGAATTGGAGAGGACAATAAAATCTGTCAGGCAGTAAAAGCGTTTTCTATGTGTCTGATATTTTTTGCATCAATGGAAATTACGTCGAAGCGGCAGTTGGTCTCACCTTCACAGAATCTTTTCATGTAGAGTTGCGCTGATCTGATAATTTTATTTTGTTTCTGGGCTGTTACGGCTTCAGCACCTATGCCGAATTTAGAGCTGCTCCGCTTTTTTACTTCTATAAATACAAGCTCCTCGTTTTTTTCTGCAATAATATCTATTTCGCCCACAGGAGTACGGTAGTTTCTGGCAATTATTTGATAACCTTTTTTCCTGAGAAATTGCTCCGCTTTTTTTTCGCCCTCTTTACCTCGTTTCTGGGTAAACATTTTTTACAAAGCTCCTGCGATGAATAGGGCTTAACCCGCACTCTATTATTGCCTGTCTGTGCTCTTTTGTACCGTAGCCTTTGTTGCTGAACCAATTATATTCCTGATAGGAATAATGATATCTTTCCATCAGACTGTCCCGGTAAACTTTTGCCAGAATAGAAGCAGCAGCCACCTCTATATATTTATCTTCGGCTTTAAAGGGGTGTATATGCTTGACTTCAATGTTATTAAGTGCAACGGCATCCGTTATTACTTCGTCAAAACTGCACTTTAAATTACTTAGTGCCAAGTGCATCGCCTGTTTTGTGCTTCTGACGATATTTATCCTGTCTATAGTAAGGCTGCAGACAACTCCCAGCCCGTAGGAAACAGCATTTTCTGTAATGACCTTTGCCAGAATATTCCGTTTTTTTGCCGGGAGTTTCTTCGAGTCAATAATCCGGTCATCGGTAAACCCCTCCGGCAACACCACAGCGCAGGCGACCACAGGTCCGGCCAGGCATCCCCTTCCAACTTCATCCAGACCGGCTTTTCTCACTGTTGCTGAACCTTTTTGTCACCGATTTGTTTTGTGAGCCAGTCCGTCCAGGTGCCGATTCCCTCGCCTGTCTTGCATGAAACTTTGAAAAAGTCCAAGTCTGGGTTGATCCCCCTGGCATAATCAATACACTTTTCGATGTCAAAATCCAGATAATCAAGCAGATCTATCTTGTTGACTATCATTGCTGAGGAAACACGTATCATTGAAGGGTATTTTGCAGGCTTATCATCCCCCTCAGGTGTGCTTACCACCACCACTTTGCAATCTTCACCCAAATCAAAGCTGGAGGGGCACACAAGATTGCCTACATTTTCGATTACAAGAAAATCAAGCTTGTCCAAATCAAAGTTTTCCAGGGTTTTTCCTATGCCTTCAGCTTCCAGGTGGCATGCACCGCCGGTATTAATCTGCACTGCATTAATACCTGTCTTTCTGATGCGCTCAGCATCGTTTTCCGTCTGTAAATCACCTTCAATTACACCGATATTATATTCATGCTGCATCCCGGTTAGAGTTGACTCAAGTATGCTGGTTTTCCCGCTTCCGGGAGAGGAAACAAGGTTCAGAACAAAAACACCCTTTTCTCTGAACAATTCTCTTAAAGCGTCAGCCTTTTTTATATTTTTTGAAAGTATTTTTTCTTCTATGTTGATTTTTCCCATCAGTCCACCTCAATTTCGGTAATATTCAGTTCCTCACCAGTAAGGAGTTCCACTTTGTATGACCCGCACTTTTTGCAGCTGAAGAACATTTCATCATAAAAATCTTCATGTTTGCAGTCAGTGCATCTGCCTTTTATGGGGATGTCTTCTATCTTCAATAAGGCATTTGCAGCAATGGTTCCTTCTTTTAAGGCATCAAAAGCGAACAGCAGTGCATCATTCTCAACTGCAGCCAGTCTGCCGATTTTCACATGTATTTTATTTATAATTTCAGCCTTGTTGTTCAACGCGCTTTCAACAGCGATATCCAGAATATTTTGGGCAATACCGACTTCGTGCATAATATATATTTATTATTGAAACAATATACAGTCAACCGAAATTTATTCTGCAACCCCTACTACCCATACAACCCATAAGACCTCAACTACCTTAAATACCTCAAATACCTCAACTACCTCTTCCAATCAAGCATATAAATACGAAAAGTTTGGGATGTTTGCAAAATTTTATTTTTATATTTTATTATAAAATTCGCTTTAAGTTTTATGAAAAACTATTAGTATAGAGCTTATGGAAAATTTAAAATTTTTATCGGATATTACAAATCTGCTTTTAAATTTCGACAGCAGTAAAAATGTGCTTAATGAGCTTACCCACTCATTGGCTAAGTACCTATCATCCGAAGTATGTTCGATATATATTTACGACGAAAATAAGGAAATGCTTGTACTCAAAGCAACGTACGGCTTAAATCAGGCATCCGTGGGCAATGTATCTATGTTGCCTGAGGAGGGGTTGACAGGTATCACCTTTTCTTCCGGGGATTATCAGTTTATTGCCAATGCCACAAAGCACCCTAAGTTCAAATATTTCCCCGGCATTGGTGAAGAACCGTTTAATACCTTCATAGGTATTCCACTGAAAAAGCAGGATGAAACGTTCGGGGTGCTGGTTTTTCAGTTTATAGATAATCCTGAAAATTCGAATGTTTTGAAAATGCTCCTTGAGACTATAGGAAATATGATTTCAGGCTTTCTGAAAAATCATATCATGCTGACCAGCAACATTGCCAGACCCCAGAATTATGATGAGGAGATGGTGCTGCAGGGGATACCTATATCCGAAGGGATTTCCATCGGCAAACCCGTTCATATGGTTTATCATTTCCTTGATGATGACAGTAAAGTGAAGGATGTTGAGAAAGAGGAAGAGAGGCTGAAATATTCCTTTGACAAAACCAAAAATGAAATCATGACAGTTATCAATAATATTGATTCAGGAAATCTCAGGATTGACAAGGAAATTTTTCATACTCACCTTATGATTTTATCCGACGGTTCATTCAGGGATGATATTTTCCATCATGTCCTTAATTTGGGACGTTCCGCGGCTTACAGTATCAGACATGTTTCGGATAAATTTATAGAGCGTTTCAAAAAAATCGATGATCCCTATCTGAAAGAACGTGCCGCCGACATAGAGGACGTCTGCAACAGACTGCTGAAAAATCTGGGGGTAATTGAGCGTCATATTTCCCTGGAGAAGGAAAGCATAATTGTGTCAAATCAACTGGGCCCCGGTGATACGGCCTCCCTTGATCTTTCAAAGGTGAAGGGAATTGTTACGGAGAATGACGGGCAGACGTCACATATGGCACTTGTTGCCAAGGGGATGGGAATCCCTGCAGTAAGCGGCATTGAGCATGTTATTGACATAACAGAATATGCTAAAGATTTGATAATAGACGGGTACGAAGGAAAAATAATTATAAATCCTTCAGAGGCTAACAGAAACAAATATTTGTCCATGCAGTCGCAGGTGCAAATATCGGGTGTCACTATAGAAAAACTGCCCCGGGAAATAGTCTGTCATATGGGCCGCAAGGTTTATTTGGGGGCAAATGTTGCAAGTATTCTTGATGCAGATAAAGCTCAGGATTTAGGCGCATTTGATATAGGTCTTGTCAGAACGGAAATCTTTTATCTTGCTGAAGGAGATGAAAATTTCAATGTTGATGCCCAAAAGAAAATATATCAGTCTATTTTAAGTAAATATACTAAAGGACCGGTAACGTTCCGCCTTCTGGATGTAGGGGCGGATAAGATGGAAAAGTATTCTGTTAAAGAGCCGAACCCTGCCATGGGGCTGAGGGGAGCAAGGTTTCTTATTAAGAATGAAAACTTGCTTGAAACCCAGCTGGAAGCTTTACTGGATTTGGATGATTCCAGAGTAAAAGTGCTTGTTCCTTTTGTGGCGAAACCCGAAGAGTTTTACAGGATAAAGGACATTATCAGAAAAAAGGCTGAAAAAATGAGGGTTAGTATGCCGCCTGTAGGAGTGATGATTGAAATTCCTTCCATTGCTTTTGCACTGGAGAAACTTGACGAGGAGGCTGATTTTTACAGCATTGGAACCAACGATCTGTTTCAGTATTTTTTTGCGGCAGATAGAAACAATATACAGATTTTCAGCAATTATAAAATATTATCCGAATGCTTTATGAATTTCATGGAATTCATCTGTAACAAACTTTCTCAAACCGGCAAAGATGTTGAAATTTGCGGGGAGATTGCCCATGAGGAAGAAATTCTATACAGACTTATTGAAATGGGTTATTCCAAGTTCAGTCTCAATCCCTACCTTATGAGCAAAGCCTCTGAACTTATTATTGATAGATGCAAACAAGAAAATTAAGTACCCTCCTGAACATAAGACGTAAAACGTGCTCATTGGCCCTTGCTCCTCGGCCCTTGTCCCTTTAAACTCTAACCATCACCCTAAACCTAAAACCCATCCCTATTCAACTATTTAGCTTTCTATATATTTTTCAAGATTATCGGTCATTTCCCATATCCCGCAGGGGCAGACACCAGCACATATCCCGCAGCCGATACATTTTTCAGAATCACTGATATATTCAAAGCCAAAATCATTGTCCGATTCGATTCTGCTTATAGCCTGTTCGGGGCATATTTCCATACAGAAGCTGCAATCCCTGCAGTAACCGCAGCTCAGGCACCTGTCCACCTCTGACTCTGCTTCTCTGTCCTCAACAGCCTGCTGGTTCATCGGATGGTAAAATTCATTTTTTACCTTATCCTGAGGAATCATCGGGGCGTTTTCGAATCTGTCCAAAGGTTTGCCGTTGAGCAGATTATCGATATTGATGGCCGTTTTCCTGCCGTCTCCCAATGCATTTGTAAAAAGACCTAATTTGATGACATCACCAGCGATAAATACGTTTTCCTTTCCTTTAAGCTGGTGATAATCGTTAATTAAAAGTTTACCTTTCTCATCTTTGTATCTGTCCGGCAGAAAGGACAGATTGGGCCTATCGCCTATAGACACAATGACACTGTCAGCCTCTATGAATTCACCGTTTTTAAGATACACTCCCTCTTCAGCCACTTCCTGGGTAAAGGCCGGCCAGCGTATTTCAGCACCGAGTGATTTCGCATGCTCAATTTCTTCGTCAAAAGCCGCAGGTTTTTGGATATCGATTGCAGTGACTTTTTCCGCACCCATTTTATAAGCTCCCATCACCACATCCATTCCTGCGTTGCCTGCTCCAATTACCACAACCTTTTTACCGATATTAACACTTTCGCCTCTGTTGATTTTTTTTAGAAAATCAAGTCCTTTAATCATTAGCCCGCTTCCCTTTACAGGAAGTAAAATCGGCTCATGTGCCCCCACGGCAACAACTACAGCATTAAAATCGCCGGTAAGTTTTTCAAATGCGTTCTCATCCACAGAATATTCTGTATGCGCTTTTATCCCCATATCAATGATTTTGTTTATTTCATTCTCCAGAATATTCCTGTCAAGACGCTCTTCAGGGATCACCTGTTTCAGTTTTCCCCCTATCACAGTATCTTTTTCGAAAATTTCCACTTGATAGCCTAGTCTTCTTAAATGGTAAGCGGAAGCCAGACCGGCGGCACCGCTGCCAATGACCGCAATTTTTTCTTTTCTCTCTTCACGCACGGTTTCCGGGAGTATGTCCCTGCTTAACATACCAAGGTCATCAATTTTCAGCGGCACATCAATGTACTTTCTGTTACATTCATCCATGCAGAGGTTGGGGCAAACCTGTCCGCATACTGATGCCGGAAACGGACTGTAATCCATCACTAATTTTAATGCTTCCTCAAATTTTGACTGCCTCAGAAGGGCAACCCTTTTTTGAGTGGGGATGAATACAGGGCAGTTGTATTCACATGGTGAGCTGTAGGCTCCGCTGTTCCAATTAGGTTTTTTCAGACGCAGATCACCCTTTTCTACAAAATCTGCCACCTCAAAGTCTTCCTCAATCATGTCGCCGAAAATACCATCTTTTACCCATACGGAATTTCTGAAGTCTGCTATGGGTACATAGCGTTTTGTTATCCTTTCCTCATATGTTTTGGCTACAATTTTTCTCCATTGTGAAAAATTAAGCAGCTCCTTTTCTTTGTCCTTTCTGTCAATTTTTGACAGGAATACAGGTATTCCTTCTTCCAAAAATTCTTTATCCTTTTCATCCAGGTCCATAAGCCAGACATCTTCTGAAATGTCTTCAACTTTCCCCCTTACATAAATTGTGCCGCCAACCATTCCTACGCAGCTTCTGTAGCCAAGGACAGATTCAGCATTTTCACACCCTGATCCGCAGATTACAGCGATTCCGCCGCTCATAAATTCAAAACTGAAAGAACCTGTATTTTTTAATACCCAGAACTGGGGAGCCGGAAATTTCGGGTCATACTTCATAAGTGCTCCCGAGCGTGTCCCGGTTCGCCCTCCGATATAAATATTACCTGTGGCAGCACAATGGGCTGTTGTGTCCCCACCGTCACCTTTTACGATTATCTCTGCACCGGCATTAAGCCAGCCAACATCCGCAGGGGCAGAACCTTCAACGGTTATGGAAGTCCCCTGCATGCCCATGGAGCCCACTCTCTGACCGGGATTTTTAACATTGAAAATCAGTTTTTTACCTTCCCTGTTCCAAAGGGGGCCGCCGATATTGTGCTGGCCCAGGGCGTTTATCTCATAGTTACAGCAGCCGCTTTCCAGTTTTTCATACAATTGTTTAAGCAGTTCCTGTGTGGAAATTCTTTTGTCTTTTTCTATACCGTTTAAAATGAGTTTGTTTTCATTGTTCATAATAATCCACCTTTAACATGCATACTGAATGTTTAATCTGTCAGCCACATTTTTATCTGTGGAAATAAGTGCATCCGATCTGCCCACCGGCAGGGTACTGTTGCCTATGGGGGCGAGCAGCTTTTTCATCTCCTGGTCCACGGAGAGGAAGTAATTGACAATATTCTCTGCAACCTTATCCACATCCAGCCTTTTTACCAACAGCGGATTCTGAGTACATATGCCGACAGGGCATAATCCTGTATTGCAGGCGTTGCATTTGCCCTGATCGTTGCCCAAACAGCCGGCCAGCTGAATGATAAGTTTTCCGCTGAAAACGCCGTTGGCACCCAGACATATCATTTTGAAAGCATCCGATGCCAGATTGCCCGTTTTACCCAGACCCCCTGCGGCCCATAACGGAATCTGATTTTGTTTACCCTGGTGTACTGCAGCATGATAACAGTCTCTCAGCTTGGAAATTGCAGGATGTCCTGTATGATCCAGTGAAATTTCATGAGCTGCAGCTGTGCCGCCGTCGATGCCGTCCAGAAAAAATCCTCCAACTATATTGTACGGGTCGCGCAGTAAATTGTTGTATACCGAGACGCTGGTTGAACTTGCAGCCACTTTTATTGCCACAGGAACATTGAATTTAAAGGCTGAGTTAAGTGAAAGGAACATCTTTTGAACGCTTTCTTCTATAGAATACAACCCCTGATGGTTGGGAGGACTCAAAAGATCTGCTTTCGGAACCCCTCTGATTTCCTGAATGTGCCTGGCTACTTTTTTAGCCTGAAGCAGCCCGCCGTCACCGGGTTTTGCACCCTGACCTATTTTTATCAGTACACCCGCAGGATCTTCCACCATTTCGGGCATTGCGTTGATTATTCTGTTCCAGCCGAAATGCCCCGAGGCAATCTGTAATATTGTATATTTAAGAAATCTTGATTTCAAAAGTCTCTGGGGGACTCCTCCCTCTCCGGAACACATCCTGATGGGAATTGAGCACTCTTCATTCAGGTATGCCGTGGCTATGGCAATTGCCTCCCATACTCTCCACGACAAAGCTCCTATGGACATATCTCCTATTATAATCGGATAAATCCAGTTTACAGGAGGTGCATCACCTGAAAATTTCAGCTTGCCGTCCTCACTTATACTAAATGGTATTTCTCCGGCCGGAAGTGTTCGTCCGAAAGGGGAAAGTATGTCAAACGTATGCCTTTGGGCATCCAGGGATGGGTCGGTCATTTGTGAGATACGACCGACTTTTATTTTGTCAAGTGTTCTGCCGTCTGTTTCAAGATTGGATCGTCCACCCCTTTTGAAGGGATCAGCAAGAGCCCCTCTGTAACGCATACCGAATCTGGCATCGGAATTCCTGACAGGCCTTATGGCTTCATTGGGGCATACCCTTTCGCATACACCGCACCCTCTGCAGAACATATACTCATCAATAGTCTGGGAAATTACAGGTACAGTCTGAAATATAATTTTTGGATTGGGCGTGATATCTTCGCTTACGACTTTTCTTCTTTTTTCGACTTTTGAATGTATTGCACCGAATGGACATGAAGAAACACAGCTTCCGCACATCGTGCACCGGCTGCTGTCATAATCTATCCGCCAGCTAAGATCGTCTTTTGCCAGATCGTTTACTTTTACTGATGCCATCTTTGCACCTCTAAGTCATTGTTTACATAAATCATTTCCCGCTCATGTGTATATATGTCATCTTCCCAGTTCCTCTCAGGCATTACGTCGTTGAGTCCGGATACTTCAGAGGTAATAATAACGGTATCTTTGTTCTTTCCGACCACCACCGGTCTCAGCTTTTTGGAGTCGCAGCAGTTGAAAACACTGCCGTCAGGCAGTACGCCAATTATTGTGTTGGGACCGTTGATTTCCAGATTAGCCAGTGATGATCTTATTTTTGAAAGTACTGCATTGTCTTCTCTTTTATCAATTTCATCAAATGATAAAGGGGTAATGGTGTGTTTGTAGTATATTAAAGGCCAGTTTAAAACTTTGTGCACATAGTGGAGTGTATATAAAAAACACTGGGAATCTGACTCAAACCCCAGATATCCTTTGTAGAGATTTTTTTGGAAGTTTTTATTTTTTTCATAAAAGGTATTTTCACCGTTTGCCATTGCAGTATAACCCTGAAGAAAAAATGGATGTGCAGCGTAGCGTACAATGTCGTAATTGGTATTTTGTCTGCACTGGGCACTGATTATCTTTGCGGAAAAATCTTTGTTTTCACTCCATAAGTCAAAATATTCTCCAATATCCGAAGGATCACCAATTTCTTTTAACGTGACAACGTCAGGCCAGAAGGAATAGATAAAGCCTTCATCCAGTTCATCCAGGGCTTTTCGTATTTTAAGTCTCATTTCCACAAGCAGTTCTTCTTTTTCGCTTTCAGGGGCATATTTATATAATTTGGGAAGCTGATAAACCTGAAAAACATAGTTCGGCATAGGTTCTATTTTAAGGCCCTCTCTGGGAAAAACCTGGGGTGCCCATTGGAAGACCCTTGCAAACCCTTCTTTATGAAGGATATCTTCAGCAATTTTAATTCCGTCGTCAGTACAGGCCATGGAAAGTATGGGAAGCCCTTTGTATTTTTCAAATACTCCTCCCAAATCCTGCATTACCATAGCAAAACCAGAATTATCGTGACCTTTTTGCTGTGACCGCATTAACTGAAGAGCTGTTTTCGGTTGGATGTAATTTTTAGACTTAATCGCTCCTATTCTGCACATAATAAAAAACCTCCTTGAGCTGCTTTTACCTAATAATCTCATACATAAAACTTGTCAAGTATAATTTCATTATGAATAGCTTGGCATATGCCTTTTTTGTTAAGAACAAATGGTCATTGTGGGCTATTATCTTTATATTGACTTTATGTTGCAAAAAAGCTAATGGTCGATTGTCGACATTTGTGAGGTGAGAGATGAACAGCCCGGATGTAAACTTAAATTTGAATGTCAGAGGTCTGCCGCTTTCTGCAACACTGTTTATTAACGAATTGAGTAATAAGCTTAAAAGGGAGGGGCGGCCTATTTATAAGCTTGGGCTGGGCCAGTCTCCTTTCCCTGTCCCGCAGCCAGTTGTTGATGAACTTATCACCAATGCATATCAGAAGGATTATCTGCCCGTTTTGGGATTGTATTCACTCAGGGAAGCTGTTGTTGACTATTACAGGAGGAGTCAGAATCTGGAGTATTCTTCCGAAAATATACTTGTCGGCCCGGGCTCCAAGGAACTGATGTTTATTATTCAGCTGGTATATTACGGGGATTTGATAATTCCCACCCCCAGCTGGGTGTCTTATGCTCCTCAGGCTCATATTGTAGGCAGACATGTATACTGGCTTTCCACTAAAAAGGAAAACAGATGGCTTCTTACCCCTGAAGAGCTGGACAGGCATTGCAGGCAAGATCCTACGCGTCCCAGGCTTCTTATTCTGAATTATCCCAATAATCCCACGGGCATGTCCTACAATAGAGATGAGTTGAAAGGTCTTGCTCAGGTGGCTGAAAAATATAAAGTTTTGATCCTTTCAGATGAAATTTACGGAGAACTCAATTTTAATGGCAACCACACTTCGATTGCTAAGTATTATCCGGAAGGAACCATTATAAGCAGCGGTTTGAGCAAATGGTGTGGTGCGGGCGGCTGGCGTCTCGGAACATTCATTTTCCCGGAGAATCTTAAATGGCTCCTGGAGGGAATGTCTGCTGTGGCAAGTGAGACATTTACTTCGACAAGCGCCCCTATTCAATATGCAGGTGTCAGAGCGTTTAAAGGCGGGATGAAAATTGAACGTTATTTATGTCAATCAAGGCGTGTCCTCAAATCATTGGCAGATAGTGTGTATCAAAGACTGTATTCTGCAGGTGCTGATGTCAGCAGGCCTGACGGCGCCTTTTATATGTTCCCTGATTTTTCCAAATACAAAGAGAGCTTTCGAAAAAGGGGAATTTCTAACAGCAGAGAATTTTGCGAGAAACTTTTGAACGAAACGGGTGTGGCAATACTTCCCGGAAGTGCTTTCGGCAGGCCGGAAAACGAATTTACTGCAAGAATAGCTTATGTTGATTTTGACGGCTCCAGGGCACTGGCAGCAGCAGAACAGATTCCTTTTGAACAGGAAATTGATGAAAGGTTCCATGAGTATTATTGCGAAAGGGTTTTGAAGGCTGTAGATCTGTTGTGTGAGTTTGTAGCGAATTAAATGTTTTACTGCCGGGATAAAAATAACATTGGCTTTTTGAAGTCCTCCCTTTCTTTTAATAGCTATGCCGATTTGAGAGAGTGAGATAGTGAGGGAGTGAAGTGGTGAAATGGCGAGATAGTAATTTGTTGAATGGTATATTTGTTATTGGTAAATGCTGTTTCACCTCAACAACCCTCTTAAATATCAGCTTCGCTGATTGTCTTCGGGACTTAACAGAGTAAACCTCAACTACCTTAAATACTTCAAGTACCTTTAACTACATTTTCTTTACGTACTGCACGTAGGGCATATAAATGTATAATTTTTGTGAGGTTAACAAGTTTTTGTTGACTTTGTGAATTCATGTTGTTATAAAGTTTGTCCTTAATATGTTGAGGGCTTTGTGCCGTCTATTTGTGTTTAAGAACAGCGGAGGTGTTGGAAATGTTTGCAATTCTAAAAACTGGTGGCAAACAGTATACAGTTAAGCCGGGTGATATTATTGATGTTGAAAAAATAGATGCGGAAAAAGGCGGAACCGTCGAGTTGAAAAATATTCTGGCCGTATCTGACGACAAAAAATTTAATGTGGGCAATCCTTATATTGACAGTGCTTCTGTTGAGGCAGAGGTTGTAGATCAGATAAGAGGTAAAAAAGTGGTCGTTTTTAAAAGAAAACCGAAAAAGGATTACAGAAGGAATTACGGTCACAGACAGTATTTTACAAAGTTAAAAGTTAAAGAAATAAAAGTTTAATCAGGAGGCTGCTATGGCTCATAAAAAAGCTGGCGGTAGTACCCGTAACGGAAGGGACAGTGAAAGTAAACGCTTGGGCGTTAAACGTTTTGGCGGTCAACATGTGATTCCCGGGAATATTATTATAAGACAGAGAGGCACACGTTTTAAGCCCGGTAAAAATGTTGGATTGGGTAAGGATTATACCATTTTTGCCTTACAAGAAGGATATGTGAAGTTTGAAGATAAGGGAAGAAAAGGCAAATTCATATCCGTTCTTGAAGAAAAATCCGTATAAATCAAATTCTGCCCCCTTCGCTATAATTAAAAATTCATAAGGGGGCTTTCTGTATCCATGAAATTTCTTGACACTACAAAAATTAAAATTAAAGCCGGAGACGGTGGCAGAGGCTGTGTAAGCTTCAGACGGGAAAAGTATGTCCCCAGAGGCGGCCCGGACGGCGGCAACGGCGGTAGCGGCGGGAACATTGTCATCGTCGGTAACAGATCTAAATATACCCTTCTTGATTTGAATTATAAAACAAATTATGCTGCAGAGCGTGGCGAACACGGCCGGGGTAAAGATCAGCACGGCCGCAGAGGCAGAGATATGGAAATAACCGTACCTCTCGGCACAATAGTTAAAGATTATGAGACGGGTAAAGTGTTGGGAGATATCACCGAAGACGGGCAAAGACTCGTTGCGGCCAGAGGCGGAAAAGGCGGCAGAGGCAATATGTCTTTTGTCAATTCCACCAGAAGAGCACCGCGTATTTCCGAAGACGGAGAAAAAGGTGAAGAAAGAACATTACTGCTGGAGCTGAAACTCATTGCCGATGTGGGAATTATAGGTCTGCCCAATGCAGGAAAATCAACATTCATAGCTTCCGTATCAGCAGCAAAACCAAAAATAGCTGACTATCCGTTTACCACAATTACGCCTAATCTTGGTGTTGTTAAAAGCATAACAGGCGGTTCTTTTGTCCTGGCTGACATGCCGGGATTGATTGAAGGTGCCCATGAAAATGCCGGCTTAGGTGTCAGATTTCTTAAACATATAGAGAGAACCGAAATACTGCTTCATTTTGTGGATGCTTCCGATGAGGACTCCATGGTTGAAAGATATAAAACAATAAGAGATGAAATCTTACGGTATTCAGGAGAATTGTCTGAAAAAGAAGAAATCATTGCCGCCACAAAGGTTGATTCGAAGAATGAAGATAACCTTGAAGAGTTCGAAAGATATGTGAATAATGATTTAAATAAACAGCTGTATAAGATTTCATCCGTTGCACGTGAAGGTATAGATGAATTGCTGAAAACATTATGGGAGCGTTTGGAAAAAGAGGACAGCCGCAATGATAAATAATATAGGCAGTATTATGATGGAAATACTGCCGGAGAATGTTGCTGAACTGATTAAAATCAACAGTATTTACTCAAAATGCGTTGGAAAGAGGATAAGTAAGGTTTCCAAGCCGATTAAGTTTGACGGCAGAACGCTCACTGTAGCCGTTTTTGATAATATCTGGCTTCAGGAGCTATCTTTTTTGAAGCAGGATATTCTTGAAAGGTTAAACTCTGAAAATTTAAATGTAAAAGAGATAAAATTTATACATAAATTTAAACCGGTGTCTTCGGGGAAAAAGCAGCTGTATCAGCGGAAAATTACAGAAAAAGAACAGGTTTTTATCGATAGGTTCGCTTCCTTCATTGACGATGATGAATTGAGAGACTCCTATCGGAGGGCTCTGACATCCTATTTTAAACGGTACTCACTAAAAGATTTTTTTCTTGAATAATTCTAAATAATATGTATTTTTTAGTTCGGAGATAAAAATGATATTAGATATAGTAAAGTTCCCGGATAAAACACTTAGAAGAAAGACGAAACCTGTTGAAAAGGTTTCTGAAGATATTTTGGAAAAGCTGAACAATATGGCTGAGACTATGTATAACGCTCCGGGTGTCGGATTGGCAGCTCCACAGGTTGGTATCGACAAAAGACTTGTGGTGATGGATATCACTGCAGAGGATGAGCCTCCGAAACTGGAAAAGCTCATCAACCCTGAAGTTATGGAATATGAGGGAGAGCAGACGGGCGAGGAAGGATGTCTCAGTCTGCCCGGGGAATATGCTGATGTTAAAAGAGCCGAATGGATAAGGTATAAATACATTGATGAAAACGGTGATGAGCATGAAGAAGAGACAACGGGGCTGAAAGCACGTGTTATTCAGCATGAAGTCGACCATCTGGACGGAATCCTTTTTATCGATAAGCTTAGCACTATGAAAAGGGACATGATAAAAAAACGCATTAAAAAACGCATAGCCCAGGGCGATTATTGATTTTGACTGCGGGAAAATTGTTCAATTTTTCCATTAGATAATTTATTTGTGCATTCTTCCTGAAAAATTTTATGCAATAATTTATTGCGTAAATTACTTAATAAGATACAATTATGCTTTGTAAAACAACATACATATAATGTTCAGCAAAGTACGTTTGCGGAAATTTTGGCAATTAATAAAAGAGGCGGGGTTTATGCAGGAATTGTTTAAAAAATTTTCATCCAAAAAAGAAAATCATATAAAAAATCTGATTAATCTACACGAGGAAGGCAATACCGTTCCGTTCATTGCAAGGTATAGAAAAGAGCAGACGGGCGGGATGGATGAAAATGAAATCAGGGAAATAATTGAAGAGTATCAGTACCTGCTCAATTTGAAAGCCAGAAAAGATGAAGTGTTGAAAAGGATTGAGGAAAAAGGAAAACTCACGGATAAGCTGAAAGATTCCATAATAAAAGCGGCCACACTGAAAGAAGTGGATGACTTGTATGCCCCTTATAAATCCAAAAGAAAAACCAAGGCTGACATTGCCAGGGACCAAGGTCTTCAGCCGCTGGCAGAATTTGTTAAATATTCTGATGATGACAATGCCATATATGCTGAGGGCGAAAAGTATTCAGAAAAGAACGACATAGGTTCTGCAAATGAAGCGCTGAAGATGGCGTGCGACATTATTTCCGAAGAAGTGGGGCATGACCTTGAAGTAAAAAATCGTCTTAGGGAAATTTACAGTCTCGAAGGTGTTCTTACCTCTTCTCTAAAAGAGAAAAAAACAGGGCATTATGAGGATTATTATGATTTTAAGTCATTTATAAAAGATTTGCCGGAGCACAGAATTCTGGCAATATTCAGAGGGGAGTCACAAAAGGAACTGAAAGTTAAGATTTCCGCTGATGAAGAAGCGTTATACAACAGTATTGCCAGTATTCTGCTGAAAAACGGTGTTGAACTGAACACTTTTGTGATTAAGTCAATCCGCAGTGCCATGAAGCGTATGCTTGAACCCTCAATAGAACTTGAAATTAGAAATGAGCTGAAAGAGAAAGCTGAAAAACAGGCGATAAAGGTTTTTGCCGAGAATCTGAAAAATCTTCTTTTAACACCGCCTGTAAAGAAGAGACGGATTTTGGGGATAGACCCGGCTTTCAGGACAGGCTGTAAATTTGCCGCTGTGGATGAAAGGGGAGTACTGCTTGATTACGGTGTTATTTATCCTACTGAACCGCAAAGTGACTATGTTAACAGCAAAAACACACTGCTTGAAGTAATAAAGAAGCACAATGTAAATATTGTAACAATCGGAAACGGCACGGGCAGCAGGCAGACGGAAGAATTTGTGGACAAGGTTATCCAGGAAGAAAACCTTGACATTACCTATACGATAATCAGTGAAGCTGGTGCCAGTGTATATTCTGCAAGCAGCGAAGCGGCAATGGAATTTCCGGGTCTTGATGTTACCATAAGAGGTGCTGTTTCCATTGCCAGAAGGGTTCTGGACCCTTTGGCAGAATTTGTAAAAATTGATCCCAAATCTATAGGGGTTGGGATGTATCAGCACGATGTAAACCAGAAGCTGCTGCAGAAAACCCTTGATGAGGTGGTTGAGGACGTGGTTAACAATGTTGGGGTTGATTTAAATACAGCCAGCCCTTCCCTTTTGAAATATGTTGCCGGTTTGAACCGAAATATTGCGGATAAAATATACAAGATGAGGCAGGAGAAGAACAAGTTTTCATCCCGTAAAGATCTGTTAAAGGTTGCAGGTATTGGGGAGGACATTTTCAGACAGTGTGCAGGTTTTCTGAAGATATATGACGGTGAGGAACCTCTGGATAAGATGTTTATCCACCCTGAAAGTTACGATTTTGTATATTCGCTTTTAAGCCGACTGAATGTAAGTGTAAAAAACGCCAATATGCTTTCCCTTGCTTTGAAAAACAAGAATATCAGTGAAATAAAAAATAAATTTGATGTGGGGGAGCTGACGTTTCAGGATATCATTGAAAATCTGCAAAAACCTGATCTGGATATAAGGGATAATGTTGACCCCCTTGTATTTAAAAAGGGAATTCTAAAGATAGAAGACCTGAAGCCGGGCATGCAGTTGACCGGTAAAATTTCCAATGTCGTTGATTTCGGTGCTTTTGTGGATATCGGGCTCAAAAATGACGGTCTTGTCCACATTTCGGAAATGGCTGAAAGATTTATAAAGCATCCTTCGGAGGTTGTTTCTGTAGGGCAGACCGTTAGTGCAAAAGTTGTAGATGTTGATAAGCAAAGGGGCAGAATCAGCCTTTCTCTGCTTTAATTACGGAGTTGCGGTTGCATAAAATTCTCGTTTTTAATCCCTCTTTCATAGGCGACAGCATACTTACTACACCACTTGTAAATGCTCTGAGCAAAATTTACCCCGGAGCAAAGATATATTTCTGTGTCCGTCCGGAGTCTGCAGGTCTTTTCAAGTGCCTTGAAAATGTTCAAGAGGTAATAACCTTTGATAAAAGAGGTGATTATAAAGGTTTGACAGGACTCTGGAAGTATGCACGTGAACTGAGAAGATACAATTTTGATATGATTGTGACTGCTCACAAATCGTTCCGCTCTTTGCTCACTCTCAAACTTTCCGGATGTGAAAATATAATAGGCTTTAAGCAGTCAAGCTTAAGTTTCCTTCTTGATAAAAAATCAGACAGAAATATGAAATTGCACGAAGTGGAGCGGAATCTGTCGTTACTTAGTAATATATGGGATGAATTTACACTGGAAAAAGCAAAGAAATTAGGAAACAATCCCGTGGTTTGTGAAGAGATGGAGTATAAGCAAAAGGTAAGCACCTTTCTTAATACTTTGAAAAAAGACAATAGAAGAATAATAGGAATTGCCCCGGCAAGTGTCTGGGAGACCAAGAGGTGGCCTGTTGAGAATTATGCCACTATTATTGAAAAAATGTATTTTAAGGGTGTGTACTCGCTGGTGGTTTCGAGCCCCAAAGAATACTGGGTAATTGAGGAACTGAAAGAAGAATGCTGCGTGCCTTTTCTGGACTTTGCAGGTAAAACTTCTTTAACGGAACTTGCTTCTATAATAGGCAATCTCGACCTTTTGATAAGCAACGACAGTGCACCTATGCATATAGCAGCTGCACTTGAAATACCTTTGGTTGCATTATTCGGGCCGACTATCCAAAGTCTGGGTTTCTTTCCGTACGGCAGCGGTCCAAGTGAAGTTGTCGAGATTAAAGACTTATACTGCAGACCCTGCGCATTACACGGGGGCAGAAGATGTCCTGAAAAGCACTTCAGGTGTATGAGAGATATAAAACCGGAGAATGTTATGGCTGTTGCGGAGGAATTACTAAAATGAAGATACTGGTTGTCAGATTCAGTTCGCTGGGGGACGTTATACTGACAACAGGTGTTATAAAATACCTGAAAACCGCTTACCCTGATTTGACGGTGGATGTTTTAACCTACACACATTTTTCCGGAGTATTTTTTAAAAACCCTTATATAAATAATGTGCTCCAAATTGATAAAAAGAGCGGATTCAGAAAGTACTTAAATTTTATACAGAAAAATATTAATGATTACGATCATATTTTTGACCTGCATTCCAAGCTTTCGAGCATTATTCTAAAATTTTTTACTTCAGCAGGTTATCATAAATATAAAAAGGATTCTTTGAAAAGGCGTTTGTTTGTTAAATATGGTAAATTTGCCGGGAGTCTTCAGGAGCATGTTATCCAGCGTTATTTTAAAACTTTCCAAAAAGTTTTCGATATGGATACACCCTCTGATGAAGATTTAAGACCGGTAATTTATCCGAATAATTTGTATGAAAATCTGTCTGGTACTGTAACTGTTCATCCGTTTGCAAGCAAAAAAACAAAAGAATGGCCGTTTTTCACTGAATTGATAGATGAGCTGGTTAAGCGAGGGGAAAAAGTCAACATTATTGGTGATACTTTTTTTGAGTACAATCATGCAAATGTTAATAATTTTTCAGGTAAGACGGATTTGCAGGAGATGTTTGATATAATAAAGCAAAGCCGCTGCCTAATTACCACTGATTCCGGCCCTATGCATGTGGGAATTGCAGCTGAAACTCCCGTGATTGCCATTTTCGGCCCCACAACAAAAGAATTTGGATTTTACCCGGTATTTAACAACTGCAGTGTACTGGAAATTGACGGCTTGTACTGCCGTCCCTGCCATGTGCACGGCAGTGATAGATGTCCTGAGAAAAACTTCCGATGCATGAAAGAGATATCTGTGGGTATGGTATTGGAAAAATTTGATTTATACAAAGGATAGGTGATGTTTTTAATATCCAAACTTTTTACCTATTTTATTCTCCCGCCCGGTATTTTTTCAGCCATAATCCTTAAAGCGGTACTGTTTATTTTCACCGGACTGCGTAAAACAGCTGCTGTCATCCTTTTGTTTACATCGCTTTTAATTTATCTGCTTTCTGTTGAACCGGTAAAAGATATTTTACTTTTACCGCTGGAAAATAAATTTCCCCCTTTTGAAATATCAGAGGCACAGGATGAGGATGTGATAGTGGTGCTCGGCGGAGGGATGTACGATAGATCTCCGGCAAAAGGTATGGAACCGTCTTTATCACCTGATTCCTTAAAAAGAACTGTGTATGCGTTTTATTTACAAAGAGAGCTGAATCTGCCCGTTATAGCTGCCGGCGGGAAGGTTTTCCGGTCTTCAAATACTGCTTCTTCAGCTGAAGTGATAAAATCTGTTTTGGTGATGCTGGGAGCTGACAAAGAAAAGATTTATACTGAGAATGAAAGTAGGAATACAATGCAGAATGCTGAATTTACTGCAAAAATTATGGAGAAATACACGTGGGATCATGCCCTTCTTGTCACTTCTGCCTACCATATGCCGAGAAGTGTTTTAAGTTTCAGAAGTGCAGGCGTTCATGTTACTGCAGCACCCACCGATTACAAAACCGACAGAAGCGGATACCTCTGGTACAGCTTCATGCCCCATATGTCCTATCTAAAAGATTCATGGAATGCTCTTCATGAATATGCAGGGCTTCTGTATTACAATATTATAAAGCCGTGATGCGTGGCGTGTTCAATGTTAAATACCCACTCAACCAATACACAAATTAACCAATAACCAGTATACTAATAGACCACTAAACAAATGACTATTTTCCCACTTCCCGATCTCACCATCTCCCCACCACCATAGCTTTTTAAGCGAAATGGGAGGGCGCCAGCTATGAATTTATTGACAAATTGAGATTTTTTGTTTTTAATGTTAGCGGAGGTTTCCATGAAGCGAAAACTTACGTTAATGATTTTCGATGATGATAATCTGGGGAAAGTAAAAACAAAAAAGATAGATCTTTCTGTTATAAAAGCCATCTCAATAGCGGCCGTTTTATTTGTTGTGATATCTTCTGTTTCTTTTTATCTGCTTTTTGATTTATACTCTGAAAGGCAGCTTATGCTCAGCTATAAAAAGGAAAACGAGTTGTTGAAGCTTAAAATAGCAGAATATGCTGATGAAGTGGATGAAATTCAGAGCAAGATAGTTTCCATTGATAAACTGGAAAATCAGGTCAGAACTATGGCCTCCAAATCCCTGAAAACAAAAAAGGTTGATTTGGCTGTTGGCGGCAGAGAAGTGGATTTACTCAGGGATTTTTCTGCAGTGGCCGAGAGAAAAGAGAAGCAGTTTTTTGAAGACTTGAATGAAACACTCATGGCTCTGGACACCCAGCTGGAAAAAAGGGAAAAGAGTTTGGCCGAACTGGTTAATTTTCTGGAAGAGCAGAAGCTGACAATGATGGCCACTCCTTCCATAAAACCCGTTGATGGCTGGTACTCCAGCGAGTTCGGATACCGTATTTCACCCTTTACGGGCAGAAGAACTTTCCATGAGGGATTGGATATAGCTGCAAATTACGGCAGCCCGGTTAAAGCAACTGCAAACGGTATTGTTATACACGCAGGGTACAAACCAGGCTATGGGAAACTTGTAACAATTGATCACGGGTTCGGATATGTAACCCGTTACGGGCACAACAGCAAAATTTTGGTTAATGTAGGTGACAGGGTCGAAAAAGGGGAGGTTATCTCGAAAGTCGGAAGTACCGGCAGAAGTACAGGGCCTCACTGCCATTACGAAGTTCTGATAAATGGAATTCCCGTTAACCCTTTAGAATTTATAAGTGATTTTAAGTTGGTTAGCAACCAATAGTATAATTTACGTTCTGTAATCTGCGTTGATTTTAACATAGTCGTAGCTTAAATCCGATGTATAAACCTCAGCTTCCGCATTACCGGTGTTCAGATCAACAGTGATTGTGAAAGATTCTTCAGACATTATTTCGGCTGCTTCTTTTTCAAGCTGTTTATCAATAAGTATACCGTTTTCAACATATTTCAGATTGTTAAAGTAGATATCCACCTTATCCTCATGCATGGTTACAAGACTTGCTCCTGTGCATGCCATAAGCCGCCCCCAGTTTGGGTCTTCACCGAAAAACATCGTCTTTACAAGGGGTGAATTGGCAATTTTCATGCCGCACCGTTTTGCTTCATCTTTCGAAACGGCATTTTTGACTCTGATTGTTACGAACTTGGTGGCTCCCTCACCATCTTTCACAATCTCCTTAGCCAGTTCTCTGCAAAGGTAATTCAGCGATTCTTGAAATTCCCGCAGGTGTTTTTCCGTGTTAATATTGATGCCGCTTAATCCGCTGGCAAAAATAAAAACGGAATCATTTGTGCTCATGTCCCCGTCAACAGTTATGGAATTGAACGATTCATCCACCGCACTGTTCAGGCAGCTTTTGAGATTTTCTTCTGAAATCATTGCATCAGTTGTAATAAAAGAGAGCATTGTTGCCATATCAGGAGCAATCATTCCGGATCCTTTTGCAACGCCCCCGATCACATAAGCACCGTTTTCCGTTTCCACAAGTACAGCCAGCCGTTTTGTTCTTGTATCCGTTGTTAAAATACATTCGGCAAACTCTTCATCATAGCCTGTTAGCAGCTCCGGAAAGTCTCTGAGGTGTTTCTTCATTTTGTTCACCGGAAGCTGTTCCCCTATAACACCCGTTGAGGAAATGAGAAGTGAATTACTGTCAAGTTTTAGAACTTTCTCGCCCTCTTCAGCTAAGATTCGACAGTTCTCCAGACCTTCTTTGCCTGTGCAGGCATTTGCATTTCCGCTGTTAACAAGAATGCCGAAAATTTTGTTTTCGGATGTCAGCCGTTCTTTTGCAAAAATAAGAGGAGCTGCCTTAACATTGTTTTTTGTAAAAACAGCAGCAACTTCACACGGAACCATTGAAACGAGTACGCCATAATCCAGCTTATCGCTGCCGTTTCCTTTAATATCTGCAGCAGTTGCAGCGGATGAAAATCCCAAAGGAGCACAAACCCCGGCATTTTTTATAATGTTCATTTAAATCCCCTATATAAGCCCTGTTTCCTCGTCGAAGTCCATGGCGATATTAACATTCTGTACAGCCTGACCACTGGCACCTTTTAAAAGGTTGTCAATGCAGCTTACGATAATCAGGTCATCTTCCTCTTTAAAAACGCCGATGTCGGCAAAATTTGTTCCACTGACATTGGCTATTCTGGGTGTCACACCTTTTTCCATGATCCGTACAAAAAAGGAATCTCTGTAAAATTCCTTTAAATACTGTCTGATTTCATCCTCATTTTTATCACTTTTGCAGTATATCGTTGATTCTATCCCTCTAATCATCGGAAGCAGGTGCGGTGTAAAAATTACCCGGATATCGGCAGATATTTCGCTAAGCCAGGCATTGATTTCCGGGCCGTGCCTGTGCGAAAAAATACCGTAAGGTTTGAAATCATCGCTGACCTCGCAAAACTGCGTTTTTTCTGTTAATTTCTTTCCTGCACCGCTGACACCAGATTTACAGTCGGCTATGATGTATTTCTCATCCACAAATTTGTTTTTGACCAGCGGATAGACGGCAAGTAAAACCGATGTCGGATAGCATCCGGGATTTGCAATAAGCCTGCTCTGCTTAATTTCGTTTCCGTAGATTTCGGGAAGTCCGTACGCTGCTTCTGCCAGCAGATCCGGATAATTGTGTATTACATTGTAGGTTTTCTCATAGATTTCTTTTGATTTTATCCTGAAATCGGCACTTAAATCAACTACCAGTTTGCCTTTACTGTGGAAAAAAGCGGCTGCTTTTTGTGAAGCGGCATGCGGCAAACATAAAAAGACAATGTCAGACTTGTCACTAACATAGTCCCAGTCGTTTGAGATTATTTCTGTTCCCACTATATTCTTCAGCGGAGGATAGATATCGCTGTATTTCTGACCGGCGTAATTGTCGCTGGTCAGACATGAAATTTCCAGATACGGATGTTTTGCCATTATTTTTACAAGCTCATTACCTGTATATCCCGTTGAACCTATTACTGAAACGTTCAAAAAAACACCTCTCTTTTTGGATTAAATAAAATTAAATCATAATTCCGGCTAAAAATCAAACCGAAAAGATACTGTTTCCCTGAGCAACCGGTAAAAGCGTAAAGCGTGATGAGTGACGCGAGACGTTCAAAGTTCAATACCCTCTTAACCAATACACAAATACACCAATCAACAAATTGCTACTTCGCTATCTCACGAGCTCTCTATTATTATTTGCAGATTTTGCCGCATTCATCCAGAAGCAAGTCTGAGAACAGCTTATCGATTCTCATCAGGCATGCCTTTGCCTCAAAATGTTTAAAACATCTTCGAAAGGCACCCCTCTGTACTCAAGAGCAACAATAATATGATAAAGATAATCCGCTGCTTCAGATGCCATTCTCTCATCATTTTCCACCAAAAAAGCTTTTATGAGTTCAGCATTTTCCTCTCCGAGCTTTTTGACGAGTCCGTTTTCTCCCTTATTGAAAAGCTTGTTTGTATATGAGCCCTCTTTTGGGAACTGTTTTCTGTCTCTTACTGTTTCTAAAAGTTCTTCAATTATTTTCAGATCCATCATTCCTCCTACATTCTCACAGGGACATTGTTTTCCGCTAAAAAGCGCTTTACTTCATCAATGCTGTATTCTTTAAAATGGAAAATACTTGCCGCCAGAGCAGCATCGGCTTTTCCTTCTGTAAGTCCTTCCATTATATGTTCCGGTGTCCCTACACCGCCTGAGGCTATTACCGGTATATTAACCGATTCTGCTATATTTGATGTAAGAGGGATATCATACCCCGACTTTGTGCCATCCTTATCCATACTAGTGAGAAGGATTTCCCCGGCTCCGAATGTTTCCATTTTCTTTGCCCATTGAATAGCATCTATGCCGGTACTTTTCCGGCCGCCGTGGGTGAATACTTCCCATTTATCATTTGCCGTCTGTTTGGCATCTATTGCAACAACAATGCACTGAGAGCCGAATCTGTATGCCGCTTCTTTTACAAAGTCCGGATTGAATACTGCCGCCGTGTTGATGGAAACCTTATCTGCACCGGCGTTAAGAAGATTACGGATATCTTTTACCGTTCTTATGCCGCCCCCTACGGTTACCGGCATAAAAACACGTTCGGCTGTTTTTTCCACAACATCAATGATTGTGTCCCTTTCATCGGAGGATGCCGTTATATCGAGAAAAGTGAGCTCATCCGCTCTCTGTTTGTCGTATTCTTCAGCTACCAGTACGGGGTCACCGGCATCCACAAGGTCGAGAAACTTTGTGCCTTTTACAACCCGTCCTTTGTCCACATCAAGGCATGGTATAATACGTTTTGCCAGCATCTTTGCTCCTGTTTAAAGTTAATTTGTTCAATTTAACGTGAAATTAGACCGTCTTGTCATTTTTTTCAATCTTTTTATCGTGCAGAAATATAAGTATCAGAAATGAAAGACCGAAGATACCGAAAAAACCGGCATGCAGAAAAACATCCTGGAAAGCTTCATTCAATCCCATTAGTTGCTGCAGTTTTGCAAGAAGCGCTTCTGATCTGAGTTCAGCCATTTGTTCAGGCATATAGGCTGAAAATTTTTCCGAAACGCTGTTTAGATACATTTTTACATAATCAAAATTCTGTATGGATATAATCCCTTCATAGTGCAGAGCCGTTTTTGACTGTAATGTGTTGGTGGCTATTGCCGTGCCGAATGCCCCTCCCATAAATCTCAGATAATGCATAAGGCTGACCCCCAGACTTGTGTACTCTCTCAGGTGGCGCATTGCCATTGTTGTTATAGGAGCAAAGAACGTTCCCAGTGAAAAACCCAAAGGTATGGTAAGCAGTATCGTTCTCAGTGAGGGAGTAAAGTAGTTGAGGTTGGGCATCAGAAAAATACTTGTTGTTATATAGAGTGCTGCATTCACAACCAATACATATTTTTCCCCGAATTTATCGGATAAAATTCCCGCTATCGGCGATGTCATTCCTATAAAAACAGCGAATCCCAGCATATGTAAGCCGGTATTCAGGGTGGAATAGCCTTTTAGATTCTCATAAAATAGCGGTATCATATAAAAGAGCTGATAGATGGACAATCCCAGTGTGAAAAAATAAATAACGCAGGCATACCTGTACTGGGGAACTTTGAATATTTTGAAATCGATAAGTTTGTGTTTTGATAACAGTTCAGCTATTGCGTAAAGTAAAAGCGCTGCAACGGCTATGATAAAGGCTATAATTATAAAATCAGACTGAAACCATCCAAGCTGCTGCCCCTTTGATAAAAGTATCAGCAGCGATATTGTAAAGGTTCCCAGAAAGGTGTAGCTGATAAAATTAAAGCGGAGTTTTTGTTTCTGTTTGATAATTTTGGGAAGAATAAGTATCCCCACCAGGACTACCATAATCCCCACCGGTAAATTTACGAAAAATATATAGCGCCATGTCAAATGTTCAGTTAGCCAGCCTCCGAGGGTGGGGCCGAGAGCCGGTGCAAAACTGACACCCATCCCGTAAATGCCCATTGCAATACCTTTTCTGTTGGGCGGATAAATGGAAAAGAGAATAGTTTGGGCTGTTGCAACAACAAAGGCTTCCCCCACCCCCTGGGCACTCCTTGCAATGATCATCTGGGTAAGGTTCTCAGCGAAACCGCATGCTACGCTTGAAAGGGTGAAAAGGGTGATGCCCATGATAAACATGACTCTCAACCCAAGAACTTTATCCAGGGATTCTATGAGCAAAAGGCCGGTGGCTGCAGCTGCCATGTAGGAAGTGATTACCCATTGGACACCGTACAAATCGGTTTTTAACGGGGCAATCATTTTCGGGATAACAACGTCTACTATTGTGGTGTCAAGAATGGCCATAAAAGTACCGGTCATGACCACGAATGTTATCAGTATGCGGGTAAGCAGATCAATTTGTTCGTAAAGGGGGGTTTCGTCATTGAATGTCATAGCTTAACGCTTTATTTCAACATCCACACCCATGCCTATTCTTAAAAGGCCGGTATCCCCATCGGTAATTGAAACTTTAATGGGTATTCTCTGGGCGACTTCGGTGAACTCTCCCGCTGTAATATCTCTTGGTATCAGTGCGTACGTCGCAGCAGAAGCCGGATAAATCTCCCTGACCACGCCTTCATATTTTTGCCCTGAATCGGCATCGGGAGTTATATAAACCTTGTCTCCTTTATCCACCCCGTTTATTTTGGTCTCTTCCAACAGCACCTCTGCATAAATATGTCTGGTATCGACTATTGAAACAATTGGAGTCTCACTGTTTACGACGGTTCCAGCATTTGCAAATTTTTTGCCTATGACGCCCTGCATCGGAGCTTTTAGTTTTGTATATGAAATTAGATTTTCGGTGTCCTCAATCTCCGTTTGAAGGCCGTTTATCTTTTCTCTCAACGATTCTTTCTTTGATTTAAGTTCAGCTATAACTTTTTTGTTTTCCTTTATAAGCTGCATTCTTTCCTGAAAAGCCGATATTTTGTAATCCAGGGAACTCAGCTTGTATTCAAGTGAGCCTTTTTTGCTTTTCAATACTTTCAGTTTTGTGGCGATGTCCTCGAAACTGTTTTCTGAAACAGCTCCTTTTTGATATAAATTCCTGTACCGTTTATAATCCTTTTTAACCTGGGTCAGTTGGGCGTTAACTTCATTGATTTTGGCATTCAGTGCCTTCTTTTCCTCTCTGAGTGCTTTTTCTTCTTTTTTTAACTTTTCAATGTTAATGCTTATCTCATTTTTTATTTTGGAAATTTTGTGTTCTAAACTTAACATCTCGCTTTGAAGAGACTTTACTTTATGAATAAGACCTTTCTTCTTTAAACGATAAACTTCAGCGTTTATTTCGGCAATAATATCTCCCTTCTTTACTGTTTCCCCCTCTTCAACGTATATTTTTGATATTCTGCCTGCCACACGTTTAAAATTAATGCGGGATATCTGTTCGCTGCGAATGAAAGCGGCGTTTGTTGTTGCATAAATTTCTCTGTATTTAAGCCATTTGTAGGCCACAAAACCAAATAGTATTAATCCTAAAATCAGTATTCCCAGTGCAATTTTGACTTTTTTGTTCACTTTTTCACCTCAACGGTTTTCCCACAGCTTTTTCAAGCGCATAAATACTTTCAGCGTAATTATAAAAAGCTATTGTGTAATCTTCCCTTGCTTTTGTAAGCATTGCTTCGGCATCCAGCAAATCGGTATTTGTTGCCAGTGTGTTTTTGTATTTGAGTTTCATTATTCTGTAGTACTCTTCTGCTTCTTTTAGAGCTGTTTTTGCAACTTTTTTGTTTTCAAGTGCGGACTGCATATCTTCAAATGCATTTCTCACTTCTGTTTTAATTTGCAGAATCGTGTTAAGTCTTGTATCGGCTACGGAATATGCCTTCTGTTTTAGGCTGTTTACCATATTGAAGTCTTTAGTCCAGTTCAGTCTGAAAGATACCCCCGCCTGTATGAAAGCGTTGTCCTGTGGCTCAACATTTTCATTCATGTCGGAGTACTTATATCCGCCCATTACATAAACTTTTGGTTTATAACCGCTCTCTGCAGCTTGTGCTTTTTGGAGCACAGAATGGTACTTAATCCGTAAAGCTTTTAAAATCGGTCTGTTTTCTTCTGCATAATTAAAAAGTTCTTTAAGTCTCAGCCGCAGGATTTTCATACTGTCAATTTTCTCTATTGTGTATTCTTTTGCAGAAGGGTTCATCCCCATAAGTGAGTAAAGCTGACTCTTTGCACTTTTTAAATTCCCTTCTAAAGCCGTTACTTTCTGCTGAGCCATTCTGAGTTTTACCTTTGTATGCAGTTTGTCCAATTCCGGAACCAGCCCTTCTTTTGCCAGATCGATTACATCCTGCATATGCGACTGAAGTGCTGAAACTTCCTGTTTTGCGCTGTTTAGAAGAGATTTCAGTTTTAATATATTGATGAAAGCTGCACGGATATTGTAAATAAGTTCTTGTTTCTTCTCGTCAAAGATGAGCTTTTCATATTTGTAATTGAGCTTTTTTGATTTAATATCGTGTGTTACTGCTCCACCTGTATATAAATCATATTTAAGTGCAGCCATAGCTTCGGTGTACTCCTGCTCCACCTGTGTCATGGAAATGTCCGGAATCCCGGGAGACGGCAGGGAAATCTGAGTTTTTTTAGCTCTGTCATTTTTTGTATAACTGCCTTCAAGAATTAAAGAAGGCATCCTGCCTGCTTTTGAAGCCTTCATACTGTATTCCGAGCTTTTAATTACACTGCTTTGGGATTTAAGGCCGAAGTTATTTGCCAGCCCTTCTTGTACTGCTTCATCTATTGTAAGTGCTTGTATTGAGCCGGCAAGACTAAATAAAATAAAAAGAATCAGCACCTTTTTCATAATGAACTCCTGAATGTACTATATATTTATGATAAACGAATGATTAAATTTATAATAATGTTTTTTGCCAGAGCTGAATATCCCATCAGTTATTGATAATCCCAATTTTTTTCTGTGTCAATTGCATTTCCAGCCGGCGCCTCCCCATTTTTCAAAAAGTCGTGTTGATGGAAAGATAGTGAAGTGGGAGGTAGAAAGTCAGAGGTAAAGGTAAAGGTTGAGAGAGTTGATCCGGTTGAAATGTTTGAGGATGTTGATAGAAGCTAGTACTCTAATACCCATAATACCCATAATACCCTTAATTACCTTTCCATAACGCATCACACATCACGCATTACGGCTTTCTCTGCAACAGTTGAAATACACTATTAAATGGCGTATAATTTTTCATAATATCATTTAGGATGATTAATGCCGCTTAACGTTTATTACGATGTTCAGCTTGAAAACGTATTTGACCTTTTTGCTGACTCATTGGAAAAAAACAGGAGCAGAGATCCTCTGGAATCCGAATTTGTCGTTGTTCAGACAGAAGGGATGAAAAAGTGGCTTTCTCTTATGCTTGCCCAGCGTTTTTCCGTATGCTCAAATATTAAATTTTTCACACCCAACGGAATTATCAATCATCTTGCCGGCAGAATAACGGGAGAACAAATTAAAGCGGATAAAAAGAAACTTGCCTGGGTAATTTATTCTGCTCTGCCCTCACATTTTGAAAACAGATATTTTGATGAAATAAAAAGATACACAGCAATTGACCGATCGGGAGTTAAACGGTATCAGCTCAGTGAAAAGATTGCAGATATTTTCGACCAATATCAGGTATACAGGCCGTGGATGCTTCAAAGCTGGGAAAAGGGAGAATATGTCAATCAAAATGGCGAAAAACTCCCTGAGGATTACTGGTGGCAGCCGATTTTATGGCAAAATCTTTGCAAACGAGACGAGATTAACAGAAGTGATGTTTATCTGCGTATGCTTAATAATGCCGGAGCGGATGGTGCAAAAGATGAGAACAAATATATTTTTGTGTTTGGAATATCTGTACTTCCGCCACTTTATGTTAAAATTTTCGAAAACATAGGCTATCGTTTTGAAATCGAAATGTTTCTGCAGTCCCCCAGCAGAGAGTATTTCGGAACAGAAAGATTTTACAAAAATGCAGATCGGGAAGAGTTGAAAGAGGGTGTAAATCCCCTTGTGGCAAATCTCGCCAGAACGGGAAGCGAGTTTTTTGATTTCCTTGCTGAATATATCGATTATTTTTCCTCTGATATGAAACCGAAAGGAGAGGAATCACTGCTCCAATGTATTCAAAATGATATTATATCGTTAAAACCTCCTGAAAAAATTATAGACACACATAAAACTGAAGATGAAAGTATCATTGTAAACTCCTGCCACAGCCCGATGAGGGAAGTCCAGGTTTTATACGATTATCTTTTGAGATTTTTTGATGAAGACTCGAATCTTACGCCGTCTGATATTGTTGTAATGACGCCTGATATTGAGGAATATGCACCTTATATAAATGCGGTATTTGGTTCCGCAGCTTTCAACGATGTGAGTATCCCCTATTCCATAAGTGATAAAACACTTTCGGGGATATATTCATCCGTTCAGTTGTTCACTTCATTTTTGCAGATATCATCAGGGAGATTAAAGTTTTCCGATATTTTCCAGTTCCTTGAAAAGGAGATTGTTTACACCAAATTCGGCCTTATTCCACCGGATGTGGAGATGTTAAAGAGCTGGTGTAAATCCTCGGCAATGAAATGGGGTTGGGACAGCGATATAGCCGAATTTTTCAATCTTCCCTATTATGAAGACTTTACTGTTTCCAAAGGGATAGACCGTCTTTTGCTCGGTTCTGCAGTACTTGCCTACGAGTGGAGCAGCTTTGATGATATTGTTCCCAGTGTATCTGTGGAGGGGGAGAATTTTGAAATTCTCGGCAGATTTGTAAAATATGTTTATACTGTAAAAAGATACCGGGATGTAATGGAAAAAAATTATTCCGCCGAAGAGTGGCTTGACATATTAAATAATCTCCAGCAGGACTTATTTTCCGGAACTGCTGATAATGAGGGTCTGCAGGAGATAAACAATGGTATAAGGGCATTCGGTACTTATACAGCAGGAATTATCAGTGAAGAGTTACCGGTGGAGGTTGTTGCGGAATTTTTTAAATCTTATTTTAGAAGTGTTGAGAAAAGCGGCGGTTATATGGAGGGAGGTATTACGTTCTGCTCCATGATTCCAATGAGAAGCATCCCATTTAAAATTATCTGTATGATAGGTATGAATGATACTTCTTTTCCACGCATTCATAAACCTATGGAATTTGACCTGACCGCCGTATATCCTGCAAAAGGTGACAGATCAACCAAGGATAATGACAGGTATCTTTTTCTTGAAACGATAATGTCAGCCAGAAAAAAACTATATATAAGCTATACCGGTCAAAGTATAAAAGATAATTCCGATATCCCCCCTTCTCCCGTGGTTGCCGAACTGCTGGAGTATATAAGACAAATATCCGGTGGCTTATACTCTCTGATTAATAAACATAAACTTCACCCCTTCAGCATTGCCTATTTTGATGAAAAAGAAAAAATGTTCAGCTATTCGAAAACCAATTTTCAAATAGCCGAATCCTATTTAAAAGCACCAGAGACGGATGAAGATCGGGAGCAAGATATATTAACTGAAGATGCCAAACCGCCTTCGGAAATAGATATCGAGGAGATAGCGTATTTTTTTAAAAACCCTCTGAGGTATTATTTCAAAAATAATCTCGGCATCTATCCTGAAAACCTGGCACAGGATAATGAGGATGTGGAGCCTTTGAATCTGAACAATTTACAAAAAACCATATTGAAAGACAAGCTTGCAAAAGAATCCCTCTTTTCGGATGAACAGGAGATTTCTTTAGATGAGATGCTGAATTATTATCGGAAGAGCGGATTTTTCCCACCCGGAAGATTCGGTGAATATATGAAAGAAATCAATAAAAATAATGTCTCCTTTTTCATAAATAATATAAAGAAAACGTTACAACCGCCTGAAATAAAAGCAATGGATTTTTACCTTAATGTAAAAAACAGGAAGATTAACATCAGGGGTGAATATATGCTTTCCGGCTCTGTAAATATGCTTGCCCGAATGGCGAAAATAAAAGATTCCGACAGAATAAAGGCATGGCTGTATCATATTTTTGCTCTTTATGATTTATTACAGAGTAACCGGTTCAGTGGAGAATTCAGTACACTCTTTTATTCTGAGGATAAAATACTTAAATTTGAAGACTATCCGGATTTATACAAAAATGATGAAAAGATGTATGAAAACCTGCAGAGTTATATTAGGTTTATTGTCGAAACGTATCTTTACGGCTCAGTGAATCCCCTGCCCCTTTTTCCCGTATTTGGCTGCAGTTATGCAAAGAAAATTATGAAAGGTGAATCGGCTGACTTCGGACGCTCCTGGTGGGCGCAAAACGTCTATAAGAACGATGATAAGTTTTATTTGGAGAAGCTGTACGGCGATGTTATCCCGGAAACGGAAAATTTAAAAAAACTTTCACAGATAATCTATCTGCCTATGCTGCAAAAGGAGTCGTTCGTTGGGACATAATTACTTTAATATTCAGGAATGCCCTATTGAAGGTTCCAATCTCATTGAAGCCAGTGCCGGAACAGGTAAAACCTACAGCATTGCTTCACTTTTCCTGAAAGCTCTTCTTCAAAAACGTGTTAAAAGCGTAAAGAATATTCTGGTTTTGACATTCACCAAGGCTGCCACCGCAGAAATAAAGCTGAGAATATATGAAAATCTGCTGACTGCAAAACGGATGCTTGAGGAAACGAGTGAGAATGTCAGAGAGCATCTTTTTGAGAAAGAACCTGTCATCAGAGATATATTGAAACCTTACCTTGATGAGCGCTCTGAGGCATTGAAAATTATTTCTAATGCCGTTAAAAATTTTGATGAAAACGGAATTTATACCATTCACGGTTTTTGTAATCTCATTTTGAGCGAATATGCTTTTTCCAGCGGTGTGCCCTTTGACAAAAATATGGTGACGGATCAGTCTCTGCTTGTTTTTGAAACAATTGTGGATTACTGGAGAAAGTTTGCTTTTTTTGCCCCCAAATGCGTGATGAACAAACTTGAAAAGCTTGAATTTTCAGAGCTGATAAGCCTGTATAAAATCAAAGAGTCAAATCCGTATATAAGGATAAATCAGCAGGAAGAAAATATGACCGGTATCAGTAACAGGGTCGTGAATTGTTATAACAGCGCTGAGGAAATTCATAACGAACTGGATGAAAAACTTAAACATACCGATACAACGTCTTTTCTGGAATTGATTCCTTTTGAAAAGCTGAAAGGTAATATTTACCAAAAATCCAGTATAGAAGCAAAAGCTGAAAAGTTTCTAAATTTTATTTCCGGTGATCAGCCCCTTTATGCCAAAGAGATACTTGATGATAGTATAATAATTTATTTTACCGCAAGAAAAATAACATCGTCCCTGAAGAAAAACAACGAAATCGATGAAATGCCCGAAATTTTTAAGATGATTGAACATTTTTATGACATTTATTTGCAGTATATGCAGGCTGCTGACGGTTGGCTGACCGGTTTTAAGAAAAATATGATAGATTTCGTTCACAAAAGGCTGAATGCTTACAAGTCGGCCCGGGGGATACTATACTTTAACGATCAGCTGTCAATCCTTCACGATGCCTTGAGTGAAACCGGTGACCATTTTAAAGACAGAATTGCCGATGAGTATCAGCTGGTCTTTGTAGATGAATTTCAGGATACCGATCCTCTGCAATACGAGATAATAAAAAAACTATTTATTGATAAATCCGCAGTTTTTTTCATCGGTGACCCGAAACAGTCGATATACAGCTTCAGAGGGGCGGATATTTACTCCTATATTAAAGCTAAGGAAAATGTGGAGAGCGGATATACTATGAAAACGAACTTCCGCTCAGAATCGGCTCTTGTTTACGGGGTTAACAGGATATTCAATTCACGTTTCCGCCGGGAAAACCCGTTTGTTATAGAAAATATAGGATATTCGGATGTGGATTCCGAGAATAAAGGTGAAACTAAGCTGATTGTTGAGGGGGAGGAGTATAAGCCGCTGAAAATCTGGGCTTTTGAGACTTCTGATGGCAATCTTATTAATGAAGATGAATACAATGAAACGGCTGCCTTGACAACAGCGAGAGAAGTTGCCAGGCTTCTGAAATTATCAGCGGAAAGCAAAGCATACATAAAGCATAAAGATAAATATGAGCAGCTGAAACCGGCTGATTTTGCCGTTCTTTGCAGAAAAACGAAAGAAGCATTCATTGTAAAAAAATATTTGGATCAGCTGGGGATTGCAAATATTATCAGCTCTTCAAAAAGCATATTTGAGTCAGAAGAGGTTTATGAAATCCACCTGCTGCTTAACTGCATTTCAGAGCCGGGAAATCTGAATCTGATAAAAAATTTCCTGATAACTGATTTAATGGGTTTCAAACCACACCATGTTAAAAATATGGAAGAATCTGAAGGTCTCGGGGGATATTCCATAAAGCTGAGGGGATACAAAGAGCTTTTGATCAGCAGAGGCATTATGCACTGTGTAAACGAATTTCTAAAAGATGAGCAAATTATTCCAAGGCTTATACATTCTCCTTACGGCAAAAGAAAGATTGCCAATATAAACCAATTGTCAGAGATTCTGCATAAAAAAGAGTCCGAAAATGCTTTACAGCTGCACGAGCTGATTAACTGGCTGAGCAATCAGCGCTCCGGAAACCTCTTGAAGGAGGAAGAGTATGAGCTGCGTATGGAGACGGATGAAGATGCGCTGAATATTATGACAATTCATAAGAGCAAGGGGCTGCAGTTTCCCGTTGTTTTTGCGCCCTTTCTGCTTGCCGGCTCCCTGATGCACAGCTTTAAACCGTTTATTTATCACGATGACGATTTGGAGATGCATCTGCAGCTGGAGAGTGATGAATATATCCAAAGAAAATATGCCCTTGAGTGTCTTTCGGAGAATCTGAGACTGGCTTATGTGGCACTTACAAGGGCAAAATACCGCTGCTACACGGCATTGGCAAAAACGCGTAATGCAGGCACATCGGCTTTTGCATATCTTTTTTCCGGCGGGGATATTTTTAGCAAAGAATGGAAAAAAGAGTTTAATAGTATAATAAGTATGGAAAACTTTGTGACGGAAGCTTTGGGTAATGAGGCTTTTGATTTTATCGACATTCTCCCTGCAAAACCTGAATCAGCGGATATCAACTCCGATTTTGAGCTGTCAGGATCTGCAGAAGAATTAAGCGGTGAGGAGAAAAATCTGCGGGTTCGCCAATTCCAGAATAAGACACCGGAGAGATGGAAAATATCAAGTTTTTCATCCCTTTTGAGAAAAATGAATCCTCACGGAACATTTGCCACCTTTATGGATGATGAGGTTTTCGATGTGTCAGAAATCAGTGAAGAAAAGAGGGAGGCGGATTATTCGATGTTTTCCCTGCCGGGGGGTGTTAATACGGGCAATGCTCTGCACGACCTTTTGGAACATACGGATTTAAATACCGTTACAGAGAGCGGTTTGAAGGAGATTGTCAGAAGAACCCTAAATTTATACCACATTGATGCAAAGTTTAAAAACGCTGTCAGCGAGAATATTAACAACCTGCGCAAAAAAAATCTGGGGGGTGAAAAAGGTTTTCAGTTAAAAAAAGTGCCTTATAAAGACACATTACGGGAGATGGAGTTTTATTTTCCTTCCCGCAGTATCGATTCCCGTCTTATTAGAGATGTTTTTATTAGAAATGCCGGAGAGGGTGAAACAGAAAGCATTATTGCCGGTTCGATGGGAGAGGATGTTTCCGAAAAAATTTACGGATTTATGAAAGGTTATATAGACATGATTTTCCGGTATAACGGCAGGTATTACATCATAGACTGGAAAACCAATTATCTCGGATCCACATATGAAGATTATCGTGAAGATTCCCTTAATCAGGCAATGCTGAAATCCCAATATTTTCTTCAATATCATATTTATACGGTTGCTTTAACGCTCCATCTGAACAGTAAAATGGAAAATTTTGATTATGAAAGGCATTTCGGCGGGGTATATTATCTTTTCCTGAGAGGTATCGACGGCGGCGAAAACAGCAGAAATGGTATATTCTTTCACAAACCCGCCCAGAGCGTTATTGCCGGACTGATTGAATCGTTCCAAATAGAGCCGGTTTTTTCAAACGGAGGCAGCAGTGGGAACCCTTGATGAGCTTTTAGAGAAAAATCTTATTAATGATGCGGATTATTATTTTGCCAGACACCTTTTTTTGGATAAAATAAAAAGCTGCCAAAGTGAGCTGCCCTCACTTGCAGCACTTGTTTCCTCTCTAAACAGAGAGGGGCATATCTGTGTTGATTTTGAGAATCTGCACCGTTTGGAAAAAGTTCCGGATATTTTCAGGACCAATGACATTAAAAATATCGTTGAAAAAAATAACCAATATATCGGCGCCCCCGGAGAATTCAAGCCTTTCATTTATGACGGCAAAAGGATTTATCTCCACAAATATTTTGAGTATGAAAATTTTGTTGCATCCAACCTTTCCGAGAGGAGCAGGATACATTACGGGATAGATGAGCGCTGCGCCGATGCATTTGCAAAGGATCAGTGCAAAGCAAACGGAGAACTGAATCTGCAGAATCTGGCAGTGTTTATGGGACTCAGAAATAATCTCTCTTTTATTTCAGGAGGTCCGGGAACAGGTAAAACCACTACTGTTGCCAGACTTCTCTATTATCACTTATTACAGAATAAAAATATCAATATTGCGCTTGCGGCGCCCACCGGCAAAGCCGCAGCCAGAATGGGCGAATCCCTCTCCGATTCAATGAAACGTTTCCATCTTGAAAATACAACCTTTTCCGATATACAGACAATGACAATTCACAGACTGCTGGGTTACAGCCCGCATCTTGGTGGATTCAGATACTGTAGATCCGGCAGGAAGAAACATCACCCGGCTTTACTCGGGTATGACCTGATTGTGGTGGATGAAGCGTCGATGATAGATCTGAGTTTGATGTTTCATCTTTTAAAGGCTTTGCCTTTGGAGACGAAACTTGTTTTCCTCGGGGATAGAAGGCAGCTTGCTTCCGTTGCTCCGGGAGCCGTTTTTGGTGATATCTGTGATATCGAGAATATAAACGCTTTTTCTGAACAGTTTGCCGGTGAATACAGATTATTTTCAGGCGAATGTATCAAAGAGACGATGGTTAAGAGTCCTATGGGTGATAATATTGTGGAGCTTAGAAAAAGTTACAGGTATAAAAGTGACAGCGATATTGCTAAAGCCGCCGGGATGATTGAAAAAGGTGAAAGCAGCCGGTTGAAAGATTTTTTGGTAAACCACAGCGACACAGGAGAAGGAAGCGTAAGGCTGACTAGTCACAGTCAGCTGAGTGAATTTTTCAGGGGAAATCTCCTTCAGCACTACATTGATATAAGCAAAAGTGATGACATCGGTAAGGCATATAAAAAGGTGTTTAACTATCAAATACTGACCCCGCTCAAAAGGGGGCGTTTTTCCACAGAATCAATAAACAACTATTTTATAAATGCTCTGAAAACGCATTTTCATTTACCGAAACTAAGATCTTATTTCAACGGAATGCCTGTTCTCATTAACAAAAACGATTATACAAACAGGCTGTTTAACGGGGATCTGGGGTTAATCTTCGGCGAAAATTCAGCAGAACTGAAAATCTGCTTTCCTTCACAGGAGGATAGCGGCTTCAGGCAATTTCGTCTTAAGGATATTTATGGATATGAGTTCGCCTACTGTTTAACAGTCCACAAATCCCAGGGTTCAGAGTTTGAAAATGTTGTGCTGGTTTTGCCTGAAAAAAGTGATTTTCTGAGTAGAGAGCTTATTTACACAGCTCTCACCAGAGCCCGGCATTCGGTGGTCATTATCGGCAATCCTGACATATTGGCCGAAGCCGTATCACTAAAAACAACCAGAATGTCCGGCTTAAGGGAAAAAATTCACGGTGCGACTCCATGATAATCCAAACACATAGTTATACACATACACACACTTGCGAAGTGTGAGGATTTTTTGTCCCGTCTATATGTTGATAAAATCAAGGTAAGATGGTGTGTGAAAAATTTATCAGAAGTGCATAAAAGCCAGAAGATATATGGCCAAAAATACAGTAATAATAAATACAGACCATCCGATCAGCCAGAAATAACTTTCTGCTTCACTCCCTCTCTTTTCTTCTTTTACTCCGCCGGTAATAATTTGATTGACCAGCTTGTAGGGATTGGAAGTGAGTGTTCCAAGTAGTGAGGGCATAAAATTGAAGAAAAGATATTTCACATTGTCCAGGGCGGGTAAAATAATCTTATCTTCAAACTTAATAAAACCTCCCAAAACTTTTCTGTAGACAAGGTCGGCATCCAGGTTGACCGATCTTATTTCCGGAGGGTATATGCCGGAGCGGAGAAGAAGTGTGAATGCCAGTGCTGAAAAGAGAAGAAGTTGAAGCTGACTTACAACGTGTGCAGTAGTGTACGGGACATAATTGGCATCAAATGGGAGAATTTGATATAAGAATCCGGGAAAAATGCCGATAAATATGTTTAAAAATGCAAGAATACCCATGCCTATAAGCATGCTTAGCGGGGCTTCTTTTGGTCTGAGTCCGCTGTCATGGCTGAAAAAAGCGAAAAAGGGAATTTTAATTCCGGCGTGATGAAAGACACCAGCGGATGCAAATAGCAGAATGAGCCAGGTTATCGTATAGTGGTTGCCGGCAGCTGCAGACATCACCATTGATTTTGTGGCAAATGCACTGAAAAGAGGAAAAGCTGATATGGAAGCAGCTCCTACAATGGTAAAGGCTGCGGTATACGGCATATATTTATACAAACCACCTATTTCCGTTGCCTTTATTTTGCCCGTTCTGTAAAGGACAGCTCCCATTCCCATAAAAAGCAGAGATTTAAAAAGTATATCGGCAAACACGTGAGCAACAGTGCCGTTCAGTGCCAGAGGTGTCCCGATACCGATACCCACCACCATAAATCCGAGCTGGTTGATGAGACTGTAGGCAAGAACCCTGCGTAAATCGTTTTCAATAACGGCATAAAATATAGGGAAAGCTGCCATTGCAGCGCCTATAAATATCAGTATTTCAGTTCCAGCAAAACCTCTGACAAGTGTGTAGATTGCTGTTTTAGTGGTAAAGGTACTTAGTAAAACTGTTCCGAGAATTGTGGCTTCGGGGTAAGAATCCACAAGCCATGTATGAAGAAGAGGCCATGCACAGTTTATTCCAAAACCGATAAAGATAAGGTAAGTGCTTAAAGAGGAGAGCTCCATATGATTAAAAGCTGCACTTCCTGTTTGTTTGATCTGCAAAATGATTCCGATAAGTAAAATAACACCGCCCACAAGATGAAAAAGAAAATAGCGCATTCCCGAGCCTATAGACTTATCAGTATTCCTCGCCCAGATAAGGAATACGGAAGCAACAGTCATTAATTCCCAGAAAAAATAAAGGGTAACGAGGTCGGCGGCAAAAATTACACCCAGGGCACCTCCGGCGTAAAAGAGACCGGCGGTGAATTCCCAGTTGTTTTTCACATGGTAGCCGTAAATAAATGAAGCAAAAGAAATTATCAGAAAAATGTATCCGAATATCAGAGAAAGTTCGTCCACCCTTAATAAATGCATATCATAGCTGAAATACGAATACCCCATGGAAATACCTTCGGGCAGACTAATAAGATTGATAAAAGTCACAATCGGCACTGCGGTTAAAAAGACATTCCTTGCCCTGCCTTTTAAAAACGGCACTATAAGCCCGGCAATTATGAAAATAAAAGCGGGAGGGAGAACATTAATCATAGTAATCCTCTTTTCTCATAACTATCGGTCTTAAAACATACTTTGCCACCAAGACAAGAATGACGCATGCCACAAAGCCGAAAACCGCATAAAATCCGGTCCATTTTTCCCACTCATAGTGGGGGTGCTTGCTGATTATTAAATCTGTAAGAAAAATAATCACACATGATGTGAAAAATATTTTCAGCAGAAGTTTTACATTTTTTGGATTATCAAAAATACCCCGTTTGTCCTGCATAACTTCCCCTTATTCAGCTTACTATAAAAATAATAAGCAGATATATCAGCGATATACTAAAAACAATACCAAAAGCGGTTTTGTAACCTTTAACCGGCTCATGTGACAGAACGTCCAGTGCTTCACCCTCACTGCTTTTTATATGCTTTTCTCTGTCCATCAGTTCAGCCCCTGCAAAATCATATTAACCATGTATGTCAAGCTGCCCGGGATAAAAAAGAGCAAGATCGTAATAGCTGCCGTAATGCTCATAGGTATCAGCATTGCAAGCGGAGCCTCTTTTATAGTTGTTTCTTCATCTTCGGGAAGCTTTTTGAAGAATGCGGTGTAAATAATCGGAAGGAAATAGCACGCGTTAAGAAAAGAACTGGTGGCAAACACAACTGCAATAATCAGCATATCTGCTTCCAAAGCTCCGGATACGAGCATCCATTTGCTTAAAAATCCTGCAAAAGGCGGCAGACCAATAAGTGAAAGTGCCCCGATTGAGAAAATTGTCATACTGACAGGCATCCTTGCGCCGATACCGTTAAGCTGGCTGACATATTTCTTTTTTAAGCTTACCGCCACTGCACCGGCCCAGAAAAAAAGCGTTATTTTTGAAAAAGCGTGAATTACCATATGCATAATACTTCCGGAAATGCCGGATATTGTAAGAAGACAGACACCCACAACTATGTATGAGAGCTGACTGATTGTGGAGTATGCAAGTCTGGCTTTTATATTATCCTGCCTTAAGGCAATAACCGATGCAAAGATAATCGTAATACTTGCAATGTAAACAAGAATCGTTGCAATTCCCAGCCTGGACAGCAGGTCTATTCCATATACATTCAGAACAATTCTCAGGATTACAAAGACCCCCATTTTGACCACGGCAACGGCATGCAGAAGTGCACTTACCGGAGTGGGGGCAACCATTGCATTGGGAAGCCATGAATGAAGAGGCATTATCGCTGCTTTTGCAACACCTATGAAATACATAAAAAACATAATAGTAAGAAATAATGTACCGGCTTCAGAGGTCATCGTTTGTGAAAGCAGACCGCTGCTCACAAAATCAAGGGAGCCTGCCTGAAGATAAGTACCGATTATTGCAGGCAGCAGAAATGCTATTGAAGTACCGAGCAGATAAATGAGATATATCCTTGCCCCTCTGAATGCATCGCTTGTTCCCTCATGAGCTATCAGTGGATAAGTAAAAAGTGTCAGTGCTTCATAAAATATATACATTGTGAACAAATTTGAAGCGAAAGCCGCACCTATTGTAGCCGAAAGTGAACCTGCAAAACAGATAAAATAACATGTCTGGTTATGCTCTTTCAGGCTTCTCATATAACCGATGGAATAAAACGAAGTGAGAATCCATAAGAATGAAGCCATAAGTGCAAATATCAGACCGAGTAAATCCACCCGGAAACCGAAGCTGATACCAGGAAGTATTTCAAAAAGATTAATTCCGACGGTGTAACCCTTTATCAAAGGCGGAATCAGAGACAACACGATTATAAATTTTATTACTGCTGCAAAAATCGTCCAGAACTCCCGCAGATTGGGGTTATGACGGGAGAAATAGATAGGTATGATTGCAATCAGCGAGACCAGAACAGCGTATACGGGCGTAAGTGACTGAATCATTTCCATGGCATAGCCCCTATAATACTTTCAGCGGCTTTCAGCGATATTTCGGCAGGCAGGTATGCAAAAACACCGAAAAAGACACATAAGAAAACAAGCACCGCTGTGGAGCCAATCATGGAATAAGGCATTTTTACGGGCAAATTTTCTGCACCGGAAGGTTCTGATTCTTTAAAAAACAGAGTATTAATAACTCTTCCGAAATATACGGCCGTTAAAAGAGAGCTTAAAAGTATTACCGGCACGACTATCCAGTTACCCGACTGAGCCGCTCCCAATACAATGTACCATTTGGATATAAATCCCACGGTAAGAGGTATTCCAACCATTGAAAGGGAGAGAATGAGAAACATTGTCGATGTGAACGGCATCTGCCGCCCCATACCTTTCAAATTATTTATCTTTGTAGACGTAAGCTTGTAGAAAAATCCGCCGGCAACCATGAAAAGTGCTGTTTTCATCATTGCATGGTTTAATATATGAAGGAGCCCGCCGGCAAAAGCGTATTTGTTTACCATTGCCGTTCCTATGAGAACATAACCTATCTGGCCTATGGAGGAGAAAGCCAGCATCCTTTTCAGATCGGTCTGTGATATTGCGATAATTGAACCTGCAAGAATAGTTATACTGGAGATTACTATGATAATTCCTGAAAAGTTTATCCCTGAAAAACCCGCCTGAATGCCGAAAATTGTGTACATAAGTCTTATCAGCAGATAGGCGGCCACTTTTGTTGAGGTTCCCGCCATTGCTGCGCTTATCACAGAAGGGGAATAGGTGTAAGCATCCGGCAGCCAGAAGTGAAGTGGGAAAACGGCCATCTTAAGCATAAGTCCGACAATAATAAATGCTATTGCCACAAGTACTACATTTGTATCAAAATGACCCTGGAGCCGTTGGGCTAAATCGGTCAGATTAAGTGTCCCTGTCTGCATGTATAAATAACCTATACCTATCAGAAAAAACGTTGCCCCAATTGAACCCAAAATGAGATAGTTGAAACTTGCCATATAAGAGTATCTTGTCCTTCCCATAGCGATCAGCGCGTATCCTGCCAATGACGTTATTTCCAGAAAAACGTACATATTAAAGATGTCGTTTGTTATGAGAATTCCCATCATTCCGCCAATAAAAAGCAGGTAAACGGAGTAAAAGGCAGGACGCCTTTTTTCATGGATTTCAGCTTTTATACTTCCGTATCCGTAAATTATGGAAAGCAAAGATACAAAGGATACCACCGAAAGAATAAAACTGTTAAGAATATCTGCGCGGTATTCGATGCCGTACGGTGGTTTCCACCCTCCGAGAAAATATTCAAGGGGGCCGTTATTATAAACCGAAACAAGAAGGTAAACGGACAGCACAAAAGAAAGAGCAGTGGTTATGAGAGCACAGTAATAAGATAAGGAATTATTTATTTTTCCCAGTACAGGAGCCGTTAACGCTCCGAAAATAAAAAACACAATAGCAAGAACAGGTGCGTGTGCGGTAAAAAAATCAATCATTTGGAATCCAACTCCGGCTCTTTGAGCTCTCTGATTTTAATTTCATCATCCTCTATACTACCGTAATTTTTGTATAATTTTACAATGATACCCAAAGCCACCGCTGTAACACTGACGGAAACAACAATGGCTGTGAGTATAAGTACGTGGGGAAGCGGGTTATCGTAAACAACTTTGGCGTGCTCTTCAGGATGCCATATTATCGGTGCAGTACCGCCGTTAACCTTGCTTATGGAAATATAGAAAAGAAATACGGAAGTCTGGAAGATGTTTAAACCGATCACCTTTTTTACCAGGTTGTGTTTGGCGATAATAGCATAAAAACCTATCATCATCAGTACTATTGCTATCCAGAAATTGTATTTATCTGCTATGAACTCAATCATCTTCCTTCCCCGCGATTTCGAAAAATATTGTCATCATTACAGCTGCCACTGTTATTGCAACGCCGAGTTCAATGATAATCATGCCTATGTGGTTACCCTCTTTTGCCGAGTGAAAGGGGAGTTCTCCATATTCAAGAAAAAGACCGCCGGTAAATATGCACACCAAACCGGTAAGTGCATAAATAAAAGCACCGGATGAAAAAAGTATGTCATTAAGAGATCGAGGCATTTTCGACCTTGCCTCACTTTTGCCGAAGATCAGAGCAATAAGTATAAAGCTTGCCCCGAAAATTACTCCCGCCTGGAATCCACCGCCCGGACTGATTTCACCATGGGCAAGTGTGTAAAATGCAAAAATCTGTATAAAGGGGAGCATAAATTTTGTAATGGTTCTTAAAATAACATCATCTTTCATTATTTTTATAGCTCCTTATTAATAAGACCAGACAGACGGCAGCAGTAAAAACAACGGTTGTTTCGCCGAGTGTATCGTAACCCCTGTAACTTGCCAGTACTGCGGTGACAATATTATGTGATCCTGTCTGAGGGTAACTTCTTTCGATGTATTCAGGTGACAGATAGGAATTAGCCGGGGAATTCGGATCTCCGAAAGCGGGCATGTCCCAGGTTCCCGATATAAGCAGAACACCTGTTATAACAACTGTGGCCAGTGCCAGCAGCTCCGAACGGTTAAAAAGATTGAAAAAATGTTTTTGCTCTGTCAATTCCTTTTCAAAACGCGGTACCCTGGTAAGAACCGCTATCATCAGTATCGTTGATATTCCTGCCCCCACAGCAGCTTCAGTAAAAGCGACATCAACAGCATTAAGCAACATCCACTCCATTGCAATTACAAGACTGTAGCTGCCAAGAAGCATTATACTGGTAAGGATATCTTTTGCCGAAATGGCAGCAATAGCAATAATTACCAAAAGTAAAAGGAGAAGAAAATCAACTGCTATCATTCTTGTCTCTGCTCCATATCTTTAATCCGCCTTTATAGGCAGCTTTAGCCACAGCGTGTGTGGCAGTGGGATTTGCTATGAAAATAAAAGCAAAAATTATTAACATTTTAAGGCTTATCAAAGTGAATCCTTCATAAATTATCAAAGCAAGAAAAATCAGCCCCTGCCCCAAAGTATCCGCTTTGCCGCCGGCGTGCATTCTCGTATAAAAATCCGGCAGCCTTATCATTCCTATGGAAGCCACGAGCATAAAAAAACTTCCGGCAAGAAGTAAAATCAGAGTAATCACATCAAGTATAGTCATCCGTCAAATACTTACCTTTAATCCAGTTTATTTTTTTCAATATATTTCAGAAAAGCTATTGTTCCGATAAAATTAATAAGTGCATATGTCAGGGCTATATCCATAAACTCAGGCCTGCCATGCATAAAACCTATTAGCGCGATTACAACAACGGCTTTTGTGCCTATCAGGTTTACGGACAACACCCGGTCGAATATAGTGGGCCCTTTTACAGCCCTGAAGAGTACACAAAACACACCGATAAGGATTATCACTGCTATAAAGCTGAACATTTTTAAGCTTCTATCCTCAATATTTTTTTCTCTATATCTTTGTTTCTTATATCCTGAGCATGCTCCTTTGTTATCGCATGCACCAGTATTTTGCTGTTTTCAATTTCGATTGTAACTGTACCGGGGGTTAAGGTAATGGAATTGCCAAGAGCTGTTTTCCCGTAATCGGTTTTCAGATCAGTTTCCGTTTCCACCAGTTCCGGGGATATAGGCATTTTTGGGCTGAGGACAATGTATGCAACCTGAAGATTTGCTACAATAATTTCCCAGAAAAGCCACGGCAGATAGGCTATAAATTTAAAAATCCGCTTTATTCCGGCTAAACTTATATCCTCAATAAAGTAATTATAGGTAAAGTAAGCTGCAATCAGGGAATATATTACTGCTGAGGTCACAATAATTACTGTAAAGTGACCTGAAAGCATAAACCAGAAAATCAGCAGAGCGATAAATGTGAGAATAAATTTCATGACTTAGGTTATACGTTAATTCTTTTTACTCTGTCAAGAAAATTCAAAAGCTTTTTTATTTTGAGATGAAAGCTATTTCCTACTAATTTGAAAGGGTTTTATAAAAAAGTGAAACGGTGTATTAGTGTTAAGAACTAAGTGCTGAGTTTACAGGGCCGAGTAGCAAGGTGTAAGTTTCAACCCATACTGCCACATATACAATTTTCAATGTTTAGCATAAAACAACTAAAATTTAATTTTGTGTGCGCGTTTGCACCTCTAATTACCTCAAATACCTCAATTACCTTTAACAACCTCATCTTCACCCATTACTCTTTACCCATCACGGCTTTTTAAAGCTTGACTATTATTTTAAGAAATTGTAAAAAAAATTATCTCCGAGTTTATAAGTCTAAGTCGGTAAAATACGATATGACTTATGAACCGGTTGGGTTCAGCCCCCAGGGTTTGGACGGAAACGCCCATGCCTCCCGAAATTTGGAAAGGAGATAACTGGTAGTTTTATAATATTGATAAAATATTAAGCCGGTTATCTGTTTACAGGTAACCGGCTTTTTTATTGAGGGTGAAATGAAAAAATTAAAGGTTGAAGATGCTGTGGGCGAAAAACTCGCTTATGATATCACTGAAGTTAATCTGGATACTAATTTCAAAGGCGTAGCATTTTACAGGGGGCATTTTATTGAAGAAAAGGATCTTGAGCATCTTCTGCGTCTGGGAAAAGAGTATGTCTTTGTTGAAGAAGATGAAGCCGGTGAAGTACATGAAAACGATGTGGCAACAGCAATAGCCCCTTTGGCAGCCGGAAAAAATATTTATTACAGCGAAGCTCCCAAGGAAGGAAAAATAGATTTCTTTGCCGCTGCCGATGGTATTTTTACTGTCGATACTGAAACTGTGTTAAAAATCAACAGTATGGAAATACCTTCAATGCCGACTATAAGTGACAAATACCCTGTTACTGCAGGCACAAAAGTTGCAGCATTCAGGATTATCCCTCTGACATGCAAAAAAGCAATATTTGATGAAATGAAAACAATTATGAAGCAACCAGTCCTGTCGGTAAAAAAATACACAATTAGCAGGGTATCGATAATAGTAACAGGTAATGAGATATATTATGGTAAAATTGAGGATAAATTTACGGAAAAACTGAAACAAAAGCTTACAAAATTTGGAGTAAACAATATAAACAGCAGGATACTCCCGGATGATGAGACGGTGATTGCCTCAGCCGTTAAAGAGGAGTCAAAACAAAGCGGACTGATACTAATTACAGGCGGGACATCTGTGGATCCGGATGATAAAACAAGGCTGGGGATAGAAAATGCCGGGGTTGAATTTGTACAAAAAGGCAATCCAATACAGCCGGGCAATAATTTTTCCATCGGCTATCTTAATAGCACCACTGTCTGTGCAGTGCCTGCGGCAGCACTGTTTTATAACATAACATCTCTTGATATTTTCCTGCCTCAAATACTGGCTGAAATAAAAGTAACAAAGAATGACATTGTATCAAAAGCAATCGGCGGTCTGTGCCATCAATGCAAGGTTTGCGTTTATCCGGTATGTTCTTTCGGGAAGGGTGTATGTTTGAGTTAGACGTTATAAAAAGACTTAAAGGGATTGAATTTAATTTTAAATTCAATGCCGATTCTAACAGAATTGTACTTTTCGGCCCTTCAGGTGCCGGCAAATCCTCTATTATCAAGATGATAGCCGGTTTTTTCAGTCCTGATAAAGGGCATATAAAGTTGAATGAAAACACATTTTTCGACAGCAGCAGCAAAATAAATTTACCGGTAAATATTCGTAAAGTGGGCTATCTTCCTCAGGAATATACACTTTTCCCCCATCTTAATGTAAAGGAAAATATACAATACGGGTTAAAATTTTCGGATAAAAGCAAAGCCGGATATAGTATCGGTGAGGTTGCAGAGAAGCTCGGCATCTCGGACAAACTTGACTCGTCAGTCCAAAAACTATCCGGCGGGCAAAGACAACGGGTAGCGTTGGCGCGCATACTTGTACTAAAACCGTCGATTCTCCTGCTGGATGAGCCTTTCAGCGCACTGGACAGCAGTACCGCCGAATCCTTAAGGGAATTGGTGGCTGATATTTCAGATGAGCTGAATATTTCGTCTATATTTATAACCCACAATCTGAGTGATGCCTATCTGTTTGCAAAAGACCTGATTCTCGTGGAGGGGGGCAGGATTGTTGAATTCGGTAAAAAGGAAGAGTTGTACAGCAATCCTGCATATACTGAATCCGCCCGTCTTATGGGGTTTAAAAATGTATGGAATGCCTATCAGGTATCCGGTGGCCGTGTTTTGTGCGACAATGGATATGAGTTTACGCTGGATAAGGAAAGCAAAAAGAAAGACGCCACTCATATTTGCATCAGACCGGAAAATGTTATGATTATAAGACCGGATCACGATATAAAGTCCAGTCTCAAAGAAAATATAGTAACCGGCCGTATAAACAGTATGAAAAATGCAGGCAAAGATTATTTTATCAGAATTATATCTGACAACGGGTTGACTATACACTCAGTTGTACCGGTACACGCCTGTGAAAAAATGGATCTCTGTATCGACAAAAAAATCAGTGTTTCCCTGAAACAGCAGAGTATAATTTTAACAACTGACAGATAAAAGGAGGTTTGTATGAAGTTTTTATTAAGTCTTGTTGTGTGTCTTTTTGCATTTAATGCGTACGCAGAAAAAATTTACTGGTATCTTGCAGCCTCAATGACCAAGCCGGGAAAAGCTATTGTTAAGCAGTACAACAAAACACACGAGGATGAGGTTGTATTGATCCTCGGCGGCTCCGGGCAGATTCTGAATAAAATTATTTTATCAAAAAAAGGTGATATCTATACATCTGCTAACGAAAAATATTATAGAAAAGCGGCTTCTGATAATGTGGTTCTTAATGGGGAGAAACTGCTTGTCCAAACACCTGTCTTTGGTATTTCAAAAAGAGCTGAAACCAGGATTGCAAGTTTTGAGGCTTTGCTTAAGCCGGGGATAAAGATTGCCCTGGGAAATCCGAATACTATGGCTATAGGCAAAACTTACCAGATGAAAATAAAACCCAAGATGCCAAAACACATTGCCAAAAAGATTAAAGACAATACAATAATTAATCCCACCAATGTATCGCAAACCACTAATTATGTATTAAGCGGCACTGTTGATGCCGGTCTTATGTTTGATTCCGGCGCAAAGCTAAACAAGCTGGATTATGTTGAAATTCCCGATGAGTACAATACCGGAGTAACAGCTTATATTTCTTTGGTGAAATACAGCAAAAATAAGGAGCTTGCCAAATCATTCCTGGAATATGTAAGAAGCAATTCACATATATTTGAGGAATACGGTTATAATGTAGTAATGAAGAGAGCAGATTAATGAAATTGACAACAATTTCCGGCGTTTTCGTTTTAATACTGGCGCTTTTTATTTTACTGATAATTTCAGCCGGTTTTCTGCTGACGGATATGAGGAGCATAATATCCCTTTTAAAAGATGATAATTTTACAGAAGCTGTTGTTTTCGGTTTGAAAAGTTCACTGACAGCCACTTTTTTCTCAGCTGTTCTGGGAATACCTTCAGGCTATTACCTGGCCAGGAAAAAAAGTATGCTAAGCAGAATATGGGACAGCCTTTTTGACATACCTTTGATTATCCCTCCGCTGATAGTTGGTGTTTTACTTTTAACATTTTTTAACATATCTGCTGTTTCAAGGGTGATTGAGATTGTTTTTACATTTACAGGGGCTGTGACTGCTCAGTTTTTTATCTCCTTTCCCTTTACCGTTAAAGCTTCCAAAAGTGCTTTTGAAATGGTACCCCCTGTGTATGAAAGAATTGCAATGACTCTGGGGGCATCCCGCTTCAGATCTTTTTACGATACTACGTTTAAACTCGCTTTTAACGGAATAATGGGCGGATTAATACTCAGCTGGTTGAGGAGCCTCGGTGAATTCGGAGCCACCCTTATGGTTGGTGGAGGAATTGCAGGTATGACGGCGAATATCCCTATAAATATTTATCTGAACATGACTGAAGGTAATTTCCAGAAAGGTCTGGCAGCAAGTGTTTTGGTGGTTGTGTTTGCATTCCTCTGTGTGTTAGTTTTAAAGATGGTTTTCTCAAGGAAAGTATATAATGCAGAAGCGGAGTGAGAAAATGAACAAGTATGAAGAGGCCCTTAAAATATTAAGCAATATTTCCCTGAATTTTAAAGCTGAGCGGGTAGCTGTCAATGAAGCTTTTAACAGGGTTCTGGCTGAGGATTTATATACGGATTTCCCATTTCCGGACTGTAGAAAAAGTGCTGTCGATGGTTATGCAATCGTTATCTGGGATAAAATGGAATATACGATTAAAGGCGAGTCAGTACCGGGGGATTTAAGAAACGCAGATATTCAGGCTGGTGAATGCATTTTTGTAATGACCGGAGGAATTGTCCCTGATAATGCTGATGCGGTTGTACGGGTGGAGGACGTGGTGGAAGAAAATGATCACATTTTGCTGAATCGAAAGCCTGAAAAAGGGGTTAATATAAATCTGGCAGGTGAAGAGTTTTCGGAAAATACTCTTTTTGCCGAGTGCGGCAAATTGCTGGATAAGCTTGCTTTCCCTGTTCTCTGTTATTCCGGCAAAAAAGAGGTAAAAGTATATAAAAAGCCCAAAATTGGTGTTTTTGTAACAGGTGACGAAATACTTGAGCCGGGGGATGATTACAAAAGAGGTCATGTGTTTAATACAAACAGATATATATTACATTCCCTGCTAAGTCATTTACCTGCCGATATACATTATCTCGGACGTTTTAATGATGACGAGGAAGACATTGCAGAGGTTCTGGAAAGATCAGATGAGTATGATATCCTGGTGAGCTCCGGCGGCGTATCCATGGGCAAGTACGACTTTGTAAAGAAAATATTACATGAATACGATTATGAGATTATCATTAATAAAACGGCTGTAAAACCGGGAAGTCCCCTGATGGTCGCAAGGAATGAAAATTGTACAATATTCGGGATGCCGGGGTACCCGGCTGCATTTGCCACTAATCTGATTTTGTACCTTTTGCCTTTTGTCCGTAAAAGCTGTGGCATAAAAAATTTTGAGAATAATATTATTAAAGGAAAGCTGGGCACTTCTATGCGCTCAAGAATTAATGCACTGTATTTTAACAGGGCGATTGTAAAAATTGAAGACGGCGGGCCTGTTGCTTACGACCCTGGCTCCCAGAAAACGTCGCATTTTCTGAGTTTTTTTAACGTCAACGGCCTTGTAATGTTGGATGAAAATGTCGGGAGTCTTGAAAAGGGCAGTATTGTGAATATTATACCGGTCAGAGGTTTATAAATTATGAATTATATATTCGGCCCCGTGCCTTCCAGAAGGCTGGGGCGATCTCTTGGTGTTGATGTAATAGGAGAGAAAAAAATATGTACTCTGGATTGCCTGTACTGCGAGTTGGGTAAAACGACAAAAAGAACTGTTAAAAGAGGACATTTTGTCCCGGTTGATGAATTGATTGAGGAATTCAGCAATGAGTATGAAAAATTCCGGGACAATCTGGATGTGGTTACTATAACAGCGAGTGGAGAGCCTACGCTGAATATTGATCTGAAAGAAATAGCTTTGGAAATCAAGAAAATTATCCACCACCCTTTGGCTGTTCTTACAAATTCCACACTCATAACGGAGCCGGAAGTAAGAGAAGCGCTGCATGAATTTGACATTGTTGTTCCCAGCCTTGATGCAGCCGATGAAAATACATTCAGAGAGATAAACAGGCCGTTTGAAAGCATTTCACTTCAGGCGGTAGTCGATTCGCTTATTCTTTTTTCAAAGGAATTTGAGGGGAAACTTTACATAGAAGTTTTGCTGTTAAAAGGGATAAATGATTCTGACGAACATCTTAAGCTGCTTGCTGATATTATCAGGTGCTGTGATTATGATAAAGTTCAGCTTAATACGGCATTCCGCCCAGGTGCCTACAAAGAAGCTGTTAAACTTAATGATGTGGAGCTTTTAAATGCTGCATTGCGCCTGAAGAAACTTGGAATAGTTGTGGAGCCTGTGGAGAATTTTGTCAAAACGCTGGATATCAGTTCTGAAATTGATTTGAAGAAAACACTTTTGCGGTTGATAAATATGCGCCCCTGCAGCTATGGTGATTTGCATAAGCTTTTCGGGAAACAGGATAATCTTGATATTGTTGTGAAACAGCTTGTAGCTGAAAATTCTGTCCGCTCATTTGAAGAAAAGGGCGAAACATTTTACGTTTCACCCTTTATGAAAAAATAATTTTATTTTTCTTCGGAAGATTCCTCTGTTTCAGCTTCTTCCTCTTCAAGTTCTTCTTCTTCCTCAGTTTCAGGCTCAAGAGGCTCTTCTTTCGGTACAATTATTGATGCCACGGTACCTTCAGTGGGATCAAGCAGTGTTATTTCTTCCGGCAGTTCAAGCTCTGTAATATCTATCGAATCGTTTACATCCAAATGCGAAATATCCATTTCAAACTTTTCCGGAAGGTGTCTCGGCAGCGTTCTGATCATTATGCTGTCTATAAGCTGATTAACTATGCCGCCCTTATCGAGTCCAACGGGTTCTCCTGTAAGTCTTAGAGGAATTTCAATATCAACTTCCTGCCCTTTGGTAAGCTCCTGAAAATCCACATGAAGAATTTTATACCCCACATGTGAAAACTGAATATTTTTCAAAAAGCAGTTTATTGGTTCCTTTTTATCCGGGAAAACCAGATCGACGATAAAGTTTCCGTAGGGTCTTCTCTGCAAATCCGAAAGTTTAACAAAAAGAGAGGTACTTTCCTTTCCCCTGCTGCTGACAACAGCCGGAATCATCCCATTTTCCCTATTGTCTTTAAGCTGACCTTTTGTCATATCTTCTCTTGGGATGGCTTCCCATTTTACAGTTTCAAGCATATTTCCTCCTGATTTAGGTTTAATTATTTAATTTTTTTATTCATTCAGGCAAAAGTGCTACCACTATACCATAAATGTTCAGAATAGCAAATTTTATAAAAAGTTTAAAAAAAAGCAACAGAAGATTTGAAAAAATTGAAAAACCCTGCTGATAACAGGGTTTTTCAATTTAATAGGAGGTTTCTATGAAGAAACGGTATTTGCTTATTTAGTGCAGATGAATGCTCGGCACAATCCTTTTAAGCGTTTCTGTATCCACAATTCCTTTTCCCCTGTAGGCTATGTTGTCATCTGCATTAAAGATAACATATCCCGGAACGTTTGACTGGAATTTTTGTACGAACTCCATGTTGGCGTTATTTGCAATAAAAGATTTACCAACGATTTTTGTTCCTGAAGTCTGATTGAAAATGCTGATCTGTCTTGCAGCTTTACTTGCCTGGCTGCTGTTGATTACAAATTGAACCAGTGGAGCTCCACCCTGGGATTTTGCCTCTCTTATGAATTTGTTAATGGGCTTGTTTGCTTCCTGAATTACTGGATAAAGAGCATAAGAGATAATTGCACCCACAACTAATATGAAAATAATCAAAAAACGTAATTTCATTTTTCCCTCGTCATTTTTTGTTTTTTACATGATAATGATTGTTAACTTTAGTTCAAAAATATTTTAATAAAAGGAGGGAATTGTGCCGGGAGAAAAGAGCCTTGAAAAACTGCTTCGTTTCATGAATCCCAGTTTGGGTGAAAATGAATTTATTTTTTGCTCCTTAAGTGGAAGTGACTTAAGTGAATATTCATATTTATCACCGGAGGCAGCCGTCTTGGAGGAGGAGGGGATTTCTTTGGTTATTTCAAAGAACAAAGCTGACAAACACAACCTGAAATATGATACCGTTTTTAAAAAGATTACTCTCAATGTGCATTCCGGTCTTGATGCCGTCGGCTTGACTGCAATAGTATCGGCGAAGCTTTATGAGGAAAATATCCCGGCCAATATGACGGCAGGATTCTACCACGACCATATTTTTGTCCCTGTGCAGAAAGCAGAAGATGCCATGGAGGCGCTTAGTAAAATTAAATCCGAAGATCTTTGAGTATTTGTTTAATTGTGTATTGAGACTTTTGAATATTTGGGATATTGTCACCCTGAACTTGTTTCAGGGTCTCATACCTTATTGATAATACGAGATGCTGAAATAAATTCAGCATGACAAATAGAGTTATTCAAAAATCTCGTATTAGTATATTTGTTATTAATTTACCCGTAAATAGAACCTATCTCACCATTTCTCTATCTCTCTACTTACTCATTATTTGAAGTTCTCAATTGTTCAGTCCATCGGCACAAAAGCATATCCCTGATTCTGATAGCCGATTATAGACACATAACCGTTTTCCACTACATTGATAATGTCATAAATTTCTTCCGGCGAAATGCCGCGAAGTCCTATGGCTACGGCACACTGTTCCAATGTAACGTTATAGTCATTTTTCAGTGTTTTCAGCCTTAGGTAAATATCTTTCTTTATTTGTTTTTCATCTTTTTCGATATGATTGTCATTTTTTGTCATAAAATCCGAAGCTGCACCTCGGAAAGCAACCACAGCTCTGTATTTGGTATGAGATGAAATGTCGGAAAGTGTTTTTTCAATAAGTTTTAATCTCAATGAGAGAAGTTTCGGATTTCCCACATTTACATCAAAAACAATTTCGGCTGTATCCACCCCTTTCAGAGAGACGGGTGTGTTTTCTGACTCCTGTGCCTGGGCACTGAAAGCTGCTAATAAGAATATTATAAATGAAACGATAATCCTTTTCATAAAAACCTCCTTTATAATTATTTATTCAAGTTTCGCACTTACACTGTTTTCACGTCTTTGTTCACCCTGTTAAATATCAGCTTCGCTGATTGCCTGTGGCATTTAACAGGGCAGGGAGTGAGAACGACGAAGCAATCTCTTTATTTTCTTGTTTTGAGATTGCCACAACCCTGTTTCCACAGGGTTTCGCAAGGATGCCTATGGCATATATATTCGCTAAAAGCGAATGCTAGACAAAACGAAGTGCGAAACTTGATTTATTTAAATTAAGGATATGCACAATGCTGGATATAACAAGGTTAATTTGAGATTATTCAAGTTTACAATGTACATATGATATCAATCTAATCAGCTAATCTTTTCAGTTCTTCTGCTATCATCGGTATGCCGTCTTTGGGAATCCTGTGTGTCCATTCAGTTTCAATAAAAGTTGATATTTCTGTAAGGCCGGTGTTCAGAATAATACTATTGTCCACAACATCATCATTTTTGCTAATAATGATTGTTTTCTTCACACGATTTTTTTCAAGTTCTTCATCAATCATCTGTTTTAGTTGTTTCTCAGAATTCTTGTAAAGCACGCTTTTTATACCATGTTTCAAAAGGACTTCTGTTGGATTAACAGCCGGATTTATCAGCATGAAGGGAATTCTTTCTTTCAGTCCGAAATATAATGCCGGAAATCCACCAAAGCTGTTACCTATAAGAACGTTGTACTGTTTGATATTTTCAATTTTTTCCGACTCTGTCACATTTTCTTTCGTGTAATCAATAGAATAGCAGTCCACACTGCCAAGAATCTCTTTTAATGCTTTATATGTTGTTGATTTTTCTCTGGATGAATCAAAGCCGTGGAAATACAGTGTTTTCATAGTTTACCCCGCAGGTGAAAATTATCCGGTCATCTTTAAGCCGGGTGATGAGAGCACTATTCATATTCTAAGTTTAATTGAATAAGCGGATTTTTCTATAAAAATTTGTGTAAAAAGATCAGAAAAGTTTGGTATAATAAAACAAAAAGGTGTGAATCATGAAAACAATCGGCCTGCTCGGCGGTATGAGCTGGGAATCCACATTGATTTATTACAAAGCTATAAATGAGGGTGTCAAAAAAGAATTGGGCGGATTTCATTCTGCAAAAATTGTGCTGTACAGTGTTGATTTTGCTGAGATCGAGGAATTTCAAAATACCGGGCAGTGGGATAAAGCCGGTAAATTATTATCCGAAGCTGCAAAGGGTGTTCAGTGTGCCGGAGCCGATTTTCTGCTTTTATGTACAAATACGATGCACAATGTTGTTTATCAAATTGAAGAAAATATTGATATCCCCGTTCTGCATATTGCCGATGCAACGGCAGAGGAATTGCTCAGAAATAATGTCAAAAAAGCCGGTTTGCTGGGCACAAAATTTACAATGGAACAGAATTTTTATAAAAACAGAATCAGAGAAAAATTCGGTATCGATATAGTAATTCCCGGAGAAGAAGAGAGGAAAACTGTACATAAAATAATATATGAGGAACTCTGCCGGGGGATAATGAATTATACCTCCGAGGGGAAAATTCTGGAAATTATCAAGAGACTGAGTGAAAACGGTGCAGAGGCAGTAATTCTGGGATGTACCGAGATTCCGATGATTATCGGACAGGAGGATACCGCTATCCCTCTGTATGACACCACCCTTATCCATGCCGATGCTGCTGTGAAAAAAGCTCTGGGGATGCCGTGATGCGTATTCCTTAGGATTAAGTTTTAAGCGCTAAGTGCTAAGGAATACCTATTACCACTCAACCGATAAACCAATAATAATTATACCAATCAACTAATTACTCAAGTTTCGCACTTCTCTGTGTCTAGCATTCGCTTTTAGCGAATATATAGAATGTTAAACATATTTACCAGTCTAAAAGACTGGTGCTAGCCATAGGCATCCTTGCGAAACCCTGTGAAACAGGGTTGTGGCAATCTCAAAATGATAAAAAAGAGAGATTGCTTCGTCGTTACCACTCCTCGCAAAGACGTGTAATAAGTGCAAGTGCGAAACTTGTGTAATTACTAATCTCTGTTTTTGAAAAGCTTTGACTTGCATGATTATTTGTAATAATTTTCATGTTATGGCAAAACAAAAACTCCCCAAAACACCTGCGATCAGATATCTGGAACAATGCGGTATTGCTTTTGAACCGAGATTTTACAAGTACGAGGAGAGAGGCGGGACAAGGGTTTCGGCTAGAGAATTGGGTGTGAGTGAACATGTTGTAATAAAAACGCTTGTTATGGAAGATGAAAGTAACAAACCCTTTATTGTATTGATGCATGGAGACAAAGAGGTTTCCCTGAAAAATATGGCGAGGATTTTAAAGGTAAAATCTGTTCAACCCTGCTCTGCTGATACGGTAACCAAACACACCGGATATTTAACAGGGGGAACTTCACCTTTCGGGACAAAAAAGAGATTGAATGTTTTTATGGAAGAAACCATATTAAATCTCGATGAAATATTTATCAACGGCGGCAAAAGAGGGCTTTTGGTTAAGGCAGATCCTTCGGATGTTAAAAGAATCTTAAATGCTGAAAAGGTGAGAGTGGGTATAAATGACTGAAAAACTGTTAATTTTTGATATGGACGGAACACTGGTTGATACCAGGCACGATATAACGACTTCCATAAACTATGTAAGAGGTCTGAAAAACATGCCTCCTCTTACACAAAATGAAGTGCTTGAAATTATAAATCATAAAAGGGAAGAGCTGGCTAAAAGGCTGTATGACACCGATTCTTATCTGCCGGAAGACAGAGCAGTTTTTGAAGAACATTACCGGGATCAGTGCATTAAAAATGTTGCTCCATTTGATGGTGTGGTTGAAACTCTGACAATTCTGAAAAAAACAGGCGCGAAAATGTCAGTGGCTACCAATGCACCCACTGAGTTTGGAGAAAGGATTTTAAAAGCTGCCGGGATAGAATATTTTTTCGATTTTATTATAGGCGCATGCAAAGTAAATAACCCCAAACCCGATTCTGAGATGATTCATCTTATAGGAAAGCTTTATAACGGCGGGAACCTGAACCGTGAATCCACGTTTATAATCGGGGATAATTATACAGACATTACAGCCGGCAAAAATGCAGGTATAAAGTCCGTATTTGCTGACTGGGGTTATGGAAAATTTCACGCGGAGGCCAAACCTCATTATCATGCAGGTAATTTCAGTGAAATTCTGACAATTGTTGCCTGAGAAAAAGATATCGGAAAAGCATGTTTTTTTCAAAAAATTAAGTATTTAATTAAAGTTTCGCACTTCTCTGTGTCCTTGCGAAACCCTGTTTCACAGGGTTTCGCAAGGATGCCTATGGCTAGCACCAGTCTTTTAGACTGGTAAATATGTTTACATTCTATTTAGCTATCGCTGATAGACAGTATGTATGTAATTGTCACCTCGAGCGAAGCCGAGAGGTCTCTTTGCAATATAACAGTAGAGATCTCTCCGCTCCACTCCGTTCCGGTCGAGATGACAAAAAGTCATCCCTCGCCCCGTTAAATGCCACAGGCAATCAGTGAAGCTGATATTTAACAGGGCGAGCGAAGCCGAGGGATCTCTATCTATATGCAATAATTTCTGCATCTCTACTTATTCGTTATTGGAATTGGTTCCCAACGTTGAACGATTTATTCTCCAACATTTACTTCAGCTGCTTTTGAGATTTTTTCTTCCAATTGTGCCAGATTAAACGGTTTAATAAGGGTTTCATAAAATCCGTAATCTCTATAATTGTTTATAACAGGATCAGAGGCATAGCCGCTGGTTAATATAACTCTTGTATCCGGTGCAATCTCCAGAATTTCTCCTATTACATCTTTAGCACCTTTTCCATTTTGTACGCTGAGATCCATTATTAAAATATCAAAATAGGTGCCCTTTTGAAGGGATTCTTTGAATATTTTCACAGCTTCTTTACCTTCTTTTGCTGTTACAGCTGAGTGACCAAGAGACTTGAGCATTTCTGCTGCAAGCTTTCGCAACATTTCATCGTCATCCATAAACAAAATATTTAGTTTTTTTGTGGTTGTCCTTCCATTGTCAGGTTTTGAATTGTTTGCAGCAGGCAGGAATATGGTAAATGTTGTACCCTTGCCCGGTTTTGAGTCCACTTTGATTTGGCCATTGTGTTTGTTTATAATACTGTGGACAACGGAAAGTCCCAGCCCCTTGCCGATCTGCTTGGTTGTAAAAAACGGGTCGAATATTTTATCTACTATGTTCAGCGGTATTCCCTTGCCTTCGTCACTGAAAATAATTTTGACGAAGTATGTTTCTGCATTATTGCTGCCTGACCGGGTAACATTTTCAGCACTTATCTTTATTTTTCCCCCATCGGGCATAGCTTCAACAGCGTTATGTGTAAGACTGTCAAACACTTGTGCAGTCTGATCTCTGTCCGTTTTCACTGGCCAAAAATTATCAGGGAAGCTGAAGGTCGCTTTTATATTTTTACAATCTGTGAGTATTGAAGATACAGTTTCCTGTACCAACTCCCCCAGAGGTACGATTTCAGGAACAGGCCCGCCGCCTTTGGCAAACGTCAGCAGTTTTGATGTAAGCTCTCTGCTTTTGTCCATTGTATTCTGTGCTTTTTCAAGGCTTGATAAAGCTGGATGGTTATTCGGGAGTTCAAGCTTTGCAATTTCAATATTTCCGTAAATTCCTGTAAACAGATTATTGAAGTCATGTGCTATACCGGCTGCAATATTTCCGAGCTTTTCGAGATTTTCTATTCGCTGCTGCTCCTCCTCGGCTTTTCTTCGCTCTGTAACATTGGAAAATAATGCGAGAATATAATTTTTGTCTTTAAATTTATAGTTGCTTGTTTTTATGTCGACGTAAACAATCCCGCCGTCTTTGCGAAGACACGGTATATTCAAAGTGACAGGGTTGTTTCCTTTTACCTTATCCCGGAAATCGGAGATTACGTACTCCTTATATTCTTCCGGGTGCAGCTGCGGAACCGTCATTTCCCTCAATTCTTCTTTTGAATAGCCGAGCATATTACAGACAGCCGGATTCGCAAATACGATTTTCATATTGCTGCTTTCTGATACGAGTATACCTTCGGAAACCCTGTTGAACAAACCTCTGTAACGCTCTTCACTTTCAAGCAGCTCTTTCTCTGTTCTTTTGCGTTTTTCAAGTTCCTCTTCGGTTTCAAGGCGAAGTTTGTTAAGTTTATCGAAAATGCCGCCGATAAGCAGTACGCCTATTAGTAAAGAAAGGGAGATAAGCATTGCCACAGTTTCAGCAGCCAGGTCTATCGGTTCGCCGTTTGGGGAAAAGGATTGGTACAGAGGTATTAATCTGCGAAAAACCATGAGAAGCAGAGCGGCTGCTATGAAGATCCATGCGTAGAAACGGCCGGTTTTTTTAATCAGACGAAGAGCAAGGATGGCCGCACATATCTGAAAAATTATTGAAAGAGTGAGTATCGTATACGACATAAGTTAACCATAAGATAAATTTTTGTTTTAGGCCGGAAACAATTTTATACAGAAACCGTACAGCGCTGCATGCATTGAGTATAACCAAAGAATCTGATGCAAATTAAAAGAGTAATGATAAAAAGTCAAACAAAATTTTTTAACTAACTTTTAACAATACGCTTTTTCAGATTTTTCGAATTGAAAATAATGCAGTATGCCCTCCATTGTTGTGCAACTATTGATTTACAATTGTTTAACTGACTGCTAATTTAGCGAATGTTCTGGGTCAAAAAATTTTATTATTTTATTACAAACAACTATCTCAGGGGGTTAAAACAGTTTAATATCGCAATGCCGTTGCTGCATGTTTTGTTCCTATTGATTTTCGGAGTACTTGCTTCATTCACAGGGTTTTATGCAGGCATATTTCACTGGGCTTTTGAGAAAAGTATATTCTCCCCTTTTTATCTCCTGATTCTGTTTGTTTTCCCGTCATTCCTGGAAGAGTCTTTTTTCAGAGGTTTTTTGATTCCGATTGAGACGGCTAAAAAAGGCCGTTCATCTGTTATTAAGTATACAATACTCAGTTCGCTGGCATTTGTATTATGGCACCCTGTTAACGCTTTTCTGCTTAATCCCGGTGCAAGAACTCTTTTTTATAATCCGTTCTTTTTAACAGTTGTGTTTTTATTGGGTATTTTTTGCAGTCTGAGCTATATTTTTTCCCGCTCATTATGGCCGGCTGTTATTATTCACTGGATTGTTGTGGTTGCCTGGGTGGGTTTTCTGGGCGGCAGAAATCTTGTTTTGCAAAATCTTTCCTTTTGAAAATATTATTGATAATTTTGAAAAAACCGATTAATTAGATTTTATTGTTGTCAGGAGGCGTTTATGAAAGTCGGTTGTGTGAAAGAAATTAAATCTCATGAGTATCGTGTGGGAATTACACCTTCCTGTGCTGAAGCTTATATCAGACACGGGCATGACGTTTTTATTGAAACCCGAGCCGGGGTAAATGCCGGTTATACCGATGAAGAATATAAAGCTGCTGGAGCACTTATTATCGATGATAAAAGAAAGATTTTTGATGAATGTGAAATGATTGTCAAGGTGAAGGAGCCTTTGAGGCAGGAGTGCGAACTTTTCCACAGCGGTCAGATTTTATTCACGTTTCTCCATCTTGCCTCCAACGAGGAGCTTACTCAGAAGCTGCTCAGAGCTGGGATTAAGGGTGTTGCCTATGAAACAATTGAAATGGAAAACGGACAGCTTCCCCTGCTAAAACCCATGAGCGAGATTGCAGGCAGGCTTAGTATACAGGAAGGAGCAAAATTCCTGGAAAAGCCTTTCGGCGGCAGAGGTGTGCTTTTGGGAGGAGTACCGGGAGTTGAAAAAGGAAAAGTCGCTGTTTTGGGCGCCGGAGTTGTCGGTACCAATGCGGTGAAAATGGCATACGGGCTTGGGGCAAAGGTGACTGTGCTGGATATTAACATTAACAGACTTGAATATCTTGACGATATCTTCGGCGGGCGTATCGAAACACTGTACAGCAGCAGAGCTAATATAGAGAAGATTCTTGCCGAAAGTGACCTTTTGATCGGTGCTGTTTTGATACACGGTGCAAAAGCACCGCATTTAATTAAAAGGGATGATCTTAAAAATATGAAAAATGGAGCTGTTATTGTGGATGTGGCGGTGGATCAGGGCGGATGTGTTGAAACATCAAAACCCACTACACACGATAATCCGGTTTTTGTGATTGATGATGTTGTTCATTATTGTGTTGCAAACATGCCGGGAGCGGTTGCCCGGACAGCTACACAGGCACTTACAGGTGTTACCCTGAAATACGGTCTTGAGATAGCGGATAAAGGGTTGGAAAAAGCAGCCAGGGAAAATAATGAAATTGCTGCCGGTATAAATCTCTATGAAAGCAAACTTACTTACAGGGCGGTGGCCGATGATCTGGGGCTTGAGTATACAGATTTGAGAAAAATTATTTGATTTCATAAAAATTTGAAGGAGCGTTGATATGGAGACTTTTAATGAAATTGTGAGTGCTGTCGGTTCTTTTGCCTGGGGGCCGGTGATGATCGCCCTTTTGTTTGCCACCGGTCTGTTACTTTCCATCGGTACCAAGATTGTTCAGTATCGGAAAATCGGATATGCATTCAAACTGCTTTTCTCCCGGAAGGTTGAAGGTGATGGGGATATCAGCCCCTTTGCAGCGCTGATGACGTCACTTTCCGCTACAATTGGTACGGGAAATATTGCCGGGGTGGCCACAGCTATTGCTATAGGAGGACCCGGTGCGGTTTTTTGGATGTGGGTCACGGCTGTGCTGGGCGGAGCAACAAAATTTTCCGAAGCGGTTCTGGCTGTCAGATACAGAGTCACTGATGAGCTTGGTGAAAAATCCGGCGGTCCGATGTATTATGCCAGCAGAGGGATGGAGGAAAAATACGGTGGTAACTGGAAATGGCTGGGTTCTGCTTTTGCGTTATTTGCATTTGTGGCATCATTCGGTATAGGCAATATGGTGCAGTCCAACTCCGTGGCTGATGCAGTAAACCAATCCCTCGGTGTCCCTCACTGGGTCAGCGGAATAGTAGTAGCTGTTGCTACTGCGCTGGTTGTTATCGGCGGTATCAAAAGTATTGCAAAAGTTGCAGAAGCCATAGTTCCGGTAATGGCACTGATTTATGTTGCCGGATCACTGTGGATTATATTTGCCAATTTAGAGTTTCTTCCCCGGGCTTTCGGCTGGATATTCAGCAATGCATTCAACGGGAATGCTGTAGGAGGAGGCTTTTTGGGTACCGTTGTGAGAATGGGGGTTGCCCGCGGCGTTTTTTCCAATGAGGCCGGATTGGGAAGTGCCCCGATTGCACATGCAGCCTCAAAAAATAACGACCCTGTAAGACAGGGGATAATAGCATCTCTCGGCTCTTTCATTGATACGATTGTTGTATGTACGATGACCGCACTTGTTATTATGATTTCTCCCGTTATGAAAATTGGAGCAGATGGATTGATGGTGATAAATAACGGTCTGAATGGTGCAGCACTTACCACGGCTGCTTATAACCAGGCTTTGCCCGGGGGATTCGGGCAGTTTATTGTCAGTTTCGGTCTTGTATTCTTTGCCTATTCCACCATTCTTACGTGGTATTTCTATGGATACAAGTCACTGGAATACCTTACAAACGCCAGAGTGGCGTCCTATTATAAGTGGGTGTGGGTTGTGCTGATTTTTGTGGGAGCCACAGTTCCTTTGAGTTTTGTATGGAGTATTTCCGATGCATTCAACGGATTGATGGCTATCCCAAATCTTATAGCACTTATTGCACTGAGTTCGGTGGTTTTTGGTATGCTGAAGGACTATGAGGGCAGGCTCGATAAGCGGGGAGAGTAGTTTTTATAGATGTCCGGGGAAAGCTTCTGATAATCCCGGACTTTTTTAAGTATATTGTTTTATTTTGCCAAAATGCCTTCCAATTCTCACACTTCGTAAGTGTGGGCACTTTGTTTTTTTGGGGGAAAAAGCCTTGACAACTCTCAATTATAGAACAATTTTTTAATAATGAGCAGATTAAGAATAATTATAAGGAGGATGTTTAACCATAAAGCCTCTTTTTAAGATATTAAAAAGGAGGTAGCAATGTTTGCTAATTCAATGTTCAAAAAAGCTTTTATAGGTAAAATTGCGGACTGTCTTAACGGTGAAAGGGAAGGTTTGGAGAAGTTTTTGCAGTTTTACAGAAAAAGCGACATTCAGCTTGACCCTGCTGATCAGAATTTTATCGAATCTCTGGAATCATCCATTAATAAAGACACAGCGTTTGCCAGAATGTTTTTGCGGGTGGGCAAAGAAACGTCGCGTTCTTATCGTAAGAAGCTGATTACTAATCTTATCTATAACCACTTTATTACAGGTAAAGCCAAAAGGAGAGAACTTAATAACAACTTAGGGGATGAGGAAGATATTGTGCCTGGCTTCATCGTGGTCAGCCCCACAATGAGGTGTAATCTGGATTGCGCCGGCTGCTATTCGGGGCTATATTCGAAGGATAACGAATTAACGGAAGAGGAGCTTGATAATCTTTTTGCACAAGTTAGAGATATGGGAATACATTTTATTGTTATTTCAGGCGGCGAACCTTATATTCTGAAAGATACATTACTAAAATTATTCAAAAAATATGACGATATGTTTTTTCTGACCTATACCAACGGAACGCTTATTGATGATAAAACGGCTTCAGAATTAGGCAGGCTCGGCAATGTTGCTCCTGCAATAAGTGTCGAAGGCTGGAAAGAGGAAACCGAACACAGACGTGGAAAGGGAATGTGGAATAATATTTTGGACACTATGGGCAGATTGCGGAAAAACGGAGTGCTTTTCGGAATCAGTGTTACCGCCACCCGGAATAATATGGAAGAGGTCACCAGCGAGGAGTTTATCGAATTTTTTATGGACAGAGGCACTATATTCGGCTGGTACTTTATGTTTATGCCTGTGGGCAAGGATCCTGTTCTGGAGTTGGTTATGACGCCGGAGCAGCGTTTACGCTGTGGTGAGCGGGTAAACCATCTAAGGGAAAAATACCCCATGTTTCTGGCAGACTTCTGGAATGACGGACAGGCCGTGGGAGGATGCCTTGCTGCAGGAAGACGGTATCTCCACATTCTTCATAACGGCAATGTTGAGCCCTGTGTTTTTGCTCATTTCGGTGTTGACAACATTCGTGAAAAACCACTGCTTGAAATTGTCAATTCTCCATTTTTTAAAGATATACGCAGAGAGTTCCCCTATAATGAAAAGGGCAATCTGAAGCGGCCATGCATGATTATCGACAACCCTAAGGTGTTGCGAAGTGCTGTGCGTAAGCACAATGCTGTTTCAGGTCACTCTTCCCCGGACAGTCTTGTTGATGATCCTTATATAGCGCAGTGGATGGATGAATATGCAGAGCGGTTTGCCGAGCTGACGGATCCCGTTTGGGAGGAAATGATTAATGATCCGAGTAACCGGTGGTATAGAGAAGGAAAAGAATTTCAGGAACTATTCAGCTACTCCCGCTCTCTGGAAAGCAACGGACACAGATAAGTTTCCCAGATGAAAGATGAAATTATTGATTTTATAAAAACGTGCGTTGAAAAATATGAATACAAAGGAGCTGTAATCGGCATCAGCGGCGGACTCGATTCAGCTGTAACTGCAAAGCTCGCTGCTGATGCCCTTGGCAAAGCCAGAGTGCTTGGTTTGCTTATGCCTGAAAGGGATTCCGCTGCTGAAACTCTGACTGATGCTGAAGAAGTTTGTGATTTTATTGGAATTGAACGCATCGTAAAGCCTATTACAAAAGGATTGAAGGCAATAGGGGTTTACGACCTTGAACCTTCAACACGTTTTGTCCCCCGAAAAATACAGGAACTGTATGTCAAAAAACGTATAGAGTCCACAGAGGGCGATGTTTATCTGAAAGATTTAAGAAATGAGGGGGATGATGATTTTAGGAAAGGGCTGGCATATTATCGTGCAAAACACCGGATGCGTATGGTGTGTCTCTACCTGGAAGCTGAGCAGCTTAATTATGCTGTATTGGGTGCTGCTAACCGCACAGAATATGAAACGGGATTTTTTGTTAAATGGGGGGATGATTCTTCAGATATAGAGCCGATCCTTCACCTTTATAAAAAGCAGGTATATGAGCTGGCAGAACAGATTGGTATTCCGGAGAAAATTCGCAATAAACCGCCTTCCCCCGATCTCATCCCCGGTGTTACGGACGAACAAATGCTCAAAATGAGCTATCATGAGCTGGATTCCATTCTTTCATCGATGGCCAAAAGGGAAGATCTCAGTAATTTCGATACTGTGAAGGTTGACCGGGTGAAAAAACTAAAGAATAATACCGCAAAGAGAAAGGTTAAAAATCTCTCACTTTTAAACCGGTAAGCGGGAGATGCCGTGATGCGTAATGAGTAATGAGTGGTGGGATGCAAGCGAAATGCACACCAAATAGCCGATATAGTATAGTGGTTATAAAAATATTAGAGGTTTTTTATGAAAAAAATTCTCAGTATTGACGGAGGGGGAATCAGAGGAATTATACCGTCTATGATACTTTCTGATATCGAGAAAAAAGTTGGTAAACCCGTGGGTGAATGTTTCGATCTGATTGCCGGAACTTCCACAGGGGGCATTCTTGCACTCGGGCTTTCCAAAAGCAATGCCGATGGCAAGCCGATGTACTCAGCGGGAAAACTTGCCGAAATTTACAGCAAAAGAGGAAGAGAAATCTTCAGCCGGTCATTTTGGAAAGGTGTTTCTTCGGTGGGCGGTCTGACCGATGAGCTGTATCCTGCTGATGGGCTTGAAAGACTCCTTGATGAGTATTTCGGCAGCGATGTTCTTGGTGATTGTTTAGTAAATACTATTGTTACGTCATATGATATTCAAAACCGGGCACCTGTATTTCTAAAGAGTTGGCGGAAAAAACACAGTAATGTTCTTATGAAGGATGCGGCGAGAGCCACTTCGGCAGCTCCGACCTATTTTGAACCTGCCCTCGTTAATATTGAGGGTGAGGATAAGGCTCTGGTTGACGGCGGTGTTTTTATTAATTCTCCCTCCGTTTCAGCCTTTGCAGAGGCTATAAGAATATTTCCCAAAGAAACCGATTTTTTTGTTCTCTCTTTGGGTACGGGCAAGCAGACACGTCCTATTACGTATAAAGAGGCAAAAAACTGGGGGAAAGCCGAATGGATGCTGCCGGTTATGAGTTGTATGTTTGACGGTGTGTCCGATGCTGCTGATTATCAGATGAAAAAACTTCTTGGTAAAAGTTATATCAGGCTGCAAACGGACTTGACAATAGCCTCGGATGATATGGACAATGCTTCAAACGGTAATGTGGAAAATCTTAAACAGGAGGCGGAAAGACTAATTCTCAAACATAAAAAGGAGCTGAATCGTTTATACAAGATACTGTAAAAATAAAAGCTTTGAATAAATCCGGAAGCAGGGCTTAAGCCCTGCAGGTGTACTGGACTCTGTTCGGAAACAAAATATACCCCCTCTCTACATCTCCCCCTAATCCAGGGGGAGAAGAAAGTCCCTTCCCCTAACTTAGAGGAAGGGTAGGATGGGGTATTTATTTAAAGTTATTAAAATAGAAGTAATTTTCTGATAAACTAGTTTTGCTGAGTTTTATGTGCGGACTCTGTTAATTATCTCCTCCACGATTATTTTTAATGTGCCGTAATTCTTGTTTTCAGGATTGATTTCCACTCCAAATCTGTTTCCCATTGTCCAGATAACGGTTCCTTCTATGGCAGTGTGAGTCTCATCTGTTGAAATTATGGACAGTCCCGGAAAATTTTTGAGTGATTTGCGAAGGTCGATTTTCATTTTATCATTAGCTTTTAAAGAAATGCTGTCTCTGTCTGCTTCGCACTGAACCCCGCCAAGACTTAAGTCGTTAATCGTTATTTCGGTATCTTCTGGTAAATGAGATCCGGATATTTCAACAAGATCAGCACTCATTTTCAAAGGATACCTTTCACTTCTCCTGTTGCTTTTTTCCAGACCGTAAATTGTGTTGGTAAGTATTTTCAGACTGTCCTCGGATATTTGAACAGAGCAGTCAAAATTGCTGCAGCTTTTACATTGTAAAGCGGTGTCATCTGATATGTTTTTTTCAAGACTGGTAAAAAGATAAAAAAGATTGTCCTGCAGGAACAACAGCTCTGTTGAGCTGGTATTAATGTTGGTAACCCATATGCCGTAAACTGACAAATCTTCATTAATACAGTATATGCTGCAACCTATCACATAATAATTATCTATACCTAACATATTCCTTCCTGTGAAAATTATTACTTATTATTCAAGTTTCGCACTTACACTGTTTTCACGTCTTTGCGAGGAGTGAAAACGACGAAGCAATCTCACTATTTTTCTTGTTTTGAGATTGCCACAACCCTGTTTCCACAGGGTTTCGCAAGGATGCCTATGGCTAGCACCAGTCTTTTATTAGCAACCTCCCAAAATTTTTGTACTTATGCTATTTGACAATACTTTATCTTAATATCGGGGTTTTCGCTCATAAAGATACCCCAATATTAAACACAGTTGTATATTTATTCGTTATGTCGTTTTATATGGCAGAGATTTCTCACTTTGTTCGAAATGACAACAATTTATGTCATCCCGAGCGAAGCCGAGGGATCTCTATCTATGTACTAACAATATCTGCGTATTTTCATAGCTCTAAAAAATGGGAGGGTGCCAACAGTCTTTTAGACTGGTAAATATGTTTAACATTCTATATATTCGCTAAAAGCGAATGCTATACAAAATGAAGTGCGAAACTTGATTTATTAATAATAGCATAATATCTTTGCAATATTTAAGAGATTTTTTGAATATTTGGCCGGATATAATTTTTAATCGGTAACTGATAAGCTTGAGATGAATGATTCCGGAAATCTTTTATATTCATCAAAATGATCGTAAAATTCTTCCCATGCCTGCTTTTCTTTTAAATACTGTTTATAGTAATAACTGTTGTCTATATGATCAATTACGTTATTTAATCTATCAGATAAATTCAGCAAAAACTCTCCAGCGTTCGTTTCATTTTCTTCTGCCAGAGTGTAAGCTTTCAGTAATGCTCTGAAATATATAATTATATAAGGAGTTTTGCTTATGAAGCAGGATGTGAAAGGGAACAACTCCTCTTTTATATAATCATATTTGTTTAATATTTTATCAACATAATAGCTGAACAGTAAAATCCGCTCATAATCACCGACCATTTTTGATGTTTCCGATTTTTCTATCGTCCTTTTGACCAGACTGTGTTTATCGTGCCTCATTACCAGGGAATCGCTGTGGTAGTATCTCAGGTATTTCCCATCCACTTTCTTATCTATAACAGAGAGAATAAAAGCCTGATCTTCAGCTCTTCCAATAAAACCAGGTGTAAACGGTTTATAGCTGATTAAATCTTCCACCAGTATGCCGTTGGTGCCTCCGGTGACATGGTATCTTATTATCGGATTATCTCCATTTTTGTATCTTGTGCCCATTTCTGCAATTGTCGATATATACTGAGGTTTCTGCGAGTTAAAAATAAATTTATCGTATGCCATTTGCGAACTGTCCGGTTTTTTGACATCGGGAACAAACAGAGATTTGTCTATATCATAATCATTCACCAATGACCCGGCAATCATTCCAAGCCTGACTTTTTCACCATTACTGTCTGTACCGGATGCACCCCAAAAATCATCTTTGAAATTTTCAAAGGCATACTTTCCGGTGTATTTTTTAAGGGTTTTTTGGTCAAATACCTGATCCAAATCTATTTTGAATGTTGCCTTTATATTTGAATCCACATAATATTTCCAGAAGGCGGCAACTGCTTTTAAAAAGCTGTAATGTCTCCCGTATTTGCCCTGAACCCCGATAGTTTCCTTTATATTGTTGTATTTTTCATTATCGCCGGGGAAAATGAGGTTTAGCATTTTGCCCACATCTTCTTCCGTAAAGGCATATACTTTTATCCGGTCTAATTTGTAATTTTTAAGTATTTCTCTCAGATAATCCTTTGCAATCGTATTCAGAGAATCATGGGTGCAGCTCACGGATAAAACAACTGTGACTTTTTCGTCTGTTGCAGCAGAAAGTGACTCGTTTAATTTTGTCAAACCGTAAATGATTTCATTCTCTGAGTCCGGCGCATCTACCGGCACAGGGTGGTCGTACCAGTATTTCTGTTTTTCATTAAAATCAATCTTTCCCACAAAAGCGTCTGGAAGGTTATTGGAGTCTTCAGGCATGGTTAAAAGGGCATTAGCTGTTATCAGAATTTCTTTATAAGGATTTTTTACCTGATTTTCAGATTTCTTCGTGATATGTACTCTTCTTTTTTTGCGAATAGCTTCTATTGTTTTTTCATAATCCAGCAGATTTTCAGGGAAAAATATTTCCTGAATTCGTCTTATTTTTTCATTTTTACTCACTTTGAAATCATAATGTTTTTTAATAATAGCATAGTCTGATGCCGCTTTTTGCCGAAGCTTTACAAAAAAAGAGTCCACTGTGTTGTTGCCGGTAAGTTTGCCGGATTTGTTGTTCAGATAACCCTTAATCCTGATCTGTGTTTGATTACTACTATTTTCATCTAAAAGTAATTGTCCGATTTCTGCTGAAAATTTTTCAAAAGACATAAAAATACACCTATAGGCTTACTTGTTTATTTTTTGCCAGATAATACTGAATACTTCAAGCTCCAAACACTTTTTTTCATACCAACCCCAGTTGAATAAATGGCTTAGCAATTTGCTTTAAGCATTCAACAGGACAAGCCCTAACCCTACTATCTTAGGAGGGGAGCCGGTCTCTCCCACTATTTTAGGGGGAGATTAAGAGGGGGTACATTCATTGTCAAATAACAGTTTTCTGTCACCTCGACTGTAAAAATTGACATATCGAGCGAAGCCGGGGAATCTTTATCTATAATATTAATAATTTAAATCTGCTTAAGAGCAGTTGCAACAAATGACAAAGCAATTTACAATAATTCGTTTTCTTTTTCAGCCAAACAGCGGCCAGCGGTGGTGAATATGCGAAAATTCTTCAGGCGAAGGTATTGTTACAACGTAAACCACTTTTTCATTTTCTCCGGCGTTCAGCATCAGGCCCACCGGCAACTTACCCTGAGGCGGTTCAAACCAGTGTGATTGGCCGTCTTTATCTTTTTCCATGTACTGATCGGCCAGTATATAGACTTTTTCGGGATTGTATTTGTGCCATTTGCCTGCTTTGATAGCTTCCAGTCTCGACCATCCGGTGACAGGGATTTCTGATTCCGCGAATTCCTCTTTGTTTCGCCTGCCCCAGATACACTGAATCTGCTCATGTTGTTTTGTTATACACGGTACATAAGGATACGGCTGAGGATAAAACACTTTAATCAATTCTCTGTTTCCCCTGTAAAACATCATCCCGCCGCACATAATGCACCTGATAAAATTCAGTTTTTTCTTATTTTAAAACAACCGTCGGGAAAATTATATACCCTGATTGTATAAAATGCAAACTTACTGAAAAAATTAACATTATTTTTGAATTAATATTTAAATGATTTTATGTTATAATTTTATTAAATGACCAGCTTTTTGCCATTTGTCGGCTCCTGTTTTAATAAAAGGCATAGTTACTGATAGCTTTGACTAGGAGTAATTGCTATTATATGGGACAAAAAATAAATGAACAAACCTATGAAGCGCAGGAGAATTCACCACGAACCCCAATCTGGAAGTTTGTTCCACCTAATGATTACGCCGTGCCGACAGTTCACATGCAGAAACCTGTATCCAAAGCTTGGCAGTTTTTTCAACAGATATTTCGACGTAAAGATGTCTTAGATGTTTCGTTCAAAAAAGAATACGACCTTTATTCCCTGCCACGAGTCCAATTGGCGCATCTGGTACCATCGTTGCCATGGGAAGATGTGGCAGTCGCATTGGACACTGCACTGCGGGACTGGATGGCGGACGAGTTTTCTGAAAATAGTGTCAAGTTTTTCATCGGGCAGCCTTTTTCAGAACACCCCGAAGTCGTCTCGCATCTGGGAGTGAGGCATCAGGCAGTAGAGATCACGCCGCCTTCCATCGAGCAAATTCTTTTTAACGAGAAAAGCTGGTTTGATAGCTGGCCTTCATACGGAACTTTCTGGGTTCTGCCAAAACTGGAGCATTGCTACCTTCGCCACGCAAACGGACTGAGCCTGGTACGCCGACTGCTGAGATTGGCTGTGAGCGGACAGCTGGGTAAAGGCGTGATCGGATGTGACAGTTGGGCCTGGGCCTATGTTCAACGTATTTTTCCATTGCCACAGGCCGATGCCATAACACTGCAGGCCTTCGACGCCGATCGACTGCAGCGTTTGATTTACGGCCTGATGAAATCTCAGTCGAACACGAAGATTCACTATTATAGCGCAAAACATGGCCAGGAAATTACCGGCATATCCGCAGAAGAAGGACAGCGACAGAAAGAGTTTGAGGAACTAGCTGCCTATTGTCGTGGCAATGTTGCAATTGCGACAACGTACTGGCGGGAGCGTCTGACCTACAGACAAGATGGATATGAAGAACCGTTTGACGGAAAAACGAAAATGCACACAGATGAAAACCGATTCGGTGAGCATCTCTGGGTCACCGCCATGCCCCCCGAACCAGAGTTACCGATAGGTAATGATGAGGAGTATTGCCTCCTGTTGCACGCCATTATGTTACATGGCGGCCTGCCGGAGTCTTTGCTGCGTGACCTCCTGCCTTTTTCTGCGATACGTTGTCGAGGGCTTTTAGGGCAGATGCAGCAATTCGGCATAGTGCATTGTGCTAATGGTTGTTGGCAGGTTCGTGAAATGGCCTACATTGTGGTCCGCAGGTTGCTGAGTGCTCACGGCTATCTTACCGACTCATTCTAGTGACGATGGAGAATATCATGCCGAATGAAAACCAGATAGGAAATATCTTTAAAAGTCTCGATTCGGCAGCGCTATTGGAGCTGGCAATTATCGTTGTGACAGCCATTCTGCTGATTGTTGCCGTTCAGAGGATTGTGCCTTGGGTCGCGAACCGCCTGCCAGGTCGTAATCGCCTCTATGTTCTCTCTATTGTACCCTTTTTTCGTCTTTTGGTTATTTTGGCTGCCATTTTTATGGCAATCCCCTTATTGATCGAACCGTCTTTACAAAACATGGTGGCGATACTTGGTTCGCTTGGTCTGGTTCTGGGGTTTGCTCTCAAGGATTACGCCAGCAGTCTTATTGCAGGAATTGTCGCTACTGGTGAGTTCAACTACCGCAATGGGGACTGGGTTCAATTGGAAGATGTGTATGGTGAAGTGCGCCATATCGGATTACGTACTGTCGAGATTGTGACGCCGGATGACAACAGGGTTCTGATTCCGCATAGTTTCCTCTGGAATAAACCTGTCATTAACGCTAATAATGGCGATTCGCGGCTGCAATGTATTGCCGACTTTTATCTAAACCCCCACCATAACGCACAGCAGGTGCAGAAGGTGCTGGAAAATGTGGCCTTGACCAGTCCCTATCTGTACTTTGATAGTCCAGTTGTTGTGATTGTTAAGGAAGAACCCTGGGGAACCCACTATCGTCTGAAAGCCTATCCGGTCAACTCAGGCCAGCAATTTCTTTTCATTACGGACATGACTGTGCGCGGCAAGGCGGCGCTGCTGGATTTGGGTGTGGAATTTCCAGCCACATGCGCTATCCCGTCAAATAAAGCTTGACTTGGTGGGATTAGACGCCATATTTATCTTTGTTAGAATTTATTTTCAGAAGTTTGCAAGTAAAATAAAAGTGTTAACCAGACCCCAAAAGGGGATCAAAAAAAAAGGAGAATAGGCATGAGTATGAAAAAGGCATACGAAAAAAAGCTGCAGGGCAAACTGGATGAATGGAGTGCGGAAATAGAAAAGCTTAAAGCCAAGGCGGATTCAGCTGAGGCTGATGCTCAGCTGGAATATTACAAGCAGATTGAAGAGTTACAGTCGATGCAGGAAGCTGTCAGTAAAAAGCTTGATGAACTGAAGGAAGCCGGTGATGATGCATGGGAAGATCTCAAGGCCGGAATGGATAACGCCTGGGATTCACTCAGTAGCGCAATCAAATCTGCAACTTCCCGCTTTGGTCAATAGGGGCAGAACGATACACTTTATAACTTCATATTAAGGAGAAGAACTTTGCGAAATAATACGTTGATTCTAACCATTGTTGCAGTGATGACGCTCTGTTTTATGTCCACTGCCCAGGCGCAATCCGGCAATGGCACCGTCACTGCCCAGGATGTCAAAAAGGAAACAAAGGAGCTGATTAACTCACTTCAGCAATATACATTTAATCAGCGGGATCAGGCTCTAAAAGAGGTCGACCAGGCACTTAAAAAGCTTGATGAGCGAATTGATGAACTGCAAAGCAGTATTGACAATAATTGGGACAAAATGACTCAGGCGGTCCGAAAGAAAGCCAAGTCCAATCTGAAAGCGCTGCGTCAGCAACGAAATGAGCTTGCCGAGTGGTATGGAAGCTTAAAAAACAGCTCTGCAGATGCCTGGGGAGAGATGAAAAAGGGATTCTCAGACGCATACCAGTCGATGAGCAATGCCTGGGAAAAAGCCAAACAAGAATATGATACCGATAATAAGTAGCTCCATATTTTTTTCTTTGCTCCTCTATGCTTTAAGCAAGAAAAAATTCAGATTTATGTCCGTCTTCCATGTCCAGTCACATTATATTATTTATCAAATATCCTATCCTCACACTTCGCAAGTGTGAGGATAGGATAGTTCCCGCTGATTCTTAAATAATTATTTAAAAATATATACCCTGCCTGCACAAAATGCAAATTCGTTGAAAGAATGTTGGATTATTTCGGTAATATGAGACGAATCTATTTGTTTTCTTTATCTTTTATATTTACAGTATAATCGATACTTTCAATTTTCTTGACTGAAGCGCCTGCACAGCTGCTCTTTGTGATGTGGTATATATCAATGGTAGTTTTATGTGTACCTGTTATTGAGAATTTTATTTCAATGCCGCTGTTTTTGGATCGATGCTCCACATTTTTTGTATCAAATGAAGCCTTGAAACTATAAAAGTCAGCGCCGCCTTTTTTGCCTTCGGGCAGATTTACCGGGATAAAAAACCATTTATTTTCATCTACCTGAAGCTCAGAAGCAAACACATTTGAGATAGAAAAAAATATCAAAAACAAAAGTATTTTTGCTAAAATGCTGCCCGGGCGGGAAACCCGGGCAAATTCATTATGCATCTGTATCGGAAGTTACCAGTTTTGGAGTTTTTGCAAAAACAAACCTGGTGGATGGATTCAGTTTGGTATGTTTTTCAAAGCCTTTAGGATACTGCTCAATATTACCGCTGTCAGCTTTATCAAGGTCTATCATACTCAGTGCTTTTGTGGGACACCCCAGGACACAGGCGGGGAGCAACCCCTCGTCAATTTTTTCTACACAAAAGCTGCACTTTTCTGCCCTTTCCTGAGTTTTATTATCTTTAGCCGCCCCATATGAGCATGAGTTAATACAAGCTTTGCAGTATATGCATTTTTCAGCATCATGGACAACAATTCCGTCTTTTTCCCTTTTAGTATGAGCATTTACAGGACAAACAGAAACACATACCGGACTCGCACAATGATTGCATGATAGTGAATAAAAAGCTCTGTCTCTGTGCGGATATACATCTTCCGGCAGAGGTTTCAGATCCCTCCACTTAACTCCCGGTTCCTGATGATATTGATTTTTACATGCCATTGCGCATGAATAACATCCTATACATTTTTTTGAATCTACTAAAAAGGCTAATTGTTTACTCATAACTCCCCCTTATACTTTTACTATATCTGCAAATTGATCGTGAATGGCAACTCCAGGAGCACCTGTTTTGAATGTGCCCATATCTGAAGATTCGTCATCCACAACATTCTGAACATTGTATTTTAAATCTTTGTACCAGGCTTCATACATAAGTATGACATCTTCAGCTATGTTATCGGTTAACCTGGCTCTGACTTCCATATTGCCGACTTTGTTCGTAATTTTTACAGTATCACCATCTTTGATATTTTTGTTTTTTGCGGCTTTCGGGTTAATATAAATAAAAGGCCCGTTGTTAAAGTCTTCCATATAGTCAAGATTTACAAACTGAGAGTGGAGCCCAAACTGTGTATGAGGTGTGAGCACTCTGAATTTATCGTAAGCTTCTCTCCTGCTTTTATATTCCGGAATTTTCGTATGTCCGTAATCAGCAGCCAGGTCGGAGCTGAACTCGTACTTCCCTGACGGTGTACCGAATTTCATATCATACCAGGAAGCTGTTGACTTAAGTTTTGCTTTTTTGGGGCCATTTTTGAGGTCCTTCCATGATTTTATACCAAAAAGTTTATGGATACCGTCATTAAATTCCTTCTCCATCCATATTTTTGTATCTGTAATCTGGGGGAAAGTGCATGAGCCTGGTTCCAACTCGTTCATTTTTTTCGACAACATTGCACCAATCTGTAAGTCACTTTTCGCTTCGTACTGCTCAGGAATTGCTTTTTCATTAATGCTAAGCCAATAGTGCCAGTATGAAGCATTGACTGTATATTCTTCAAATAGAGTGGTGGAAGGCAGCACGATGTCAGAGTTTTCAACAGTTTCGTTAAAAAACTGGTCAACAGTTACCACCATTTCAAGCTTATCAAATGCTTTCTTAAGTTTCGGTCTGTCAAAGTCCTGTGCAAAAGGGTTTTTGCAGGCAACCCATAACAGTCTGATGGGCGGATTGTCAGTAGTTAATATTTTTTCCGCTATCTTATTGATGTTTATTGTTCTGTCTGAATAATCGGCTTTTCCGGACTCGTCATTAGCGAACTCGCTTTTTATCGTTTTCTCTCCGAGATAGCCTTTTGAGCCTTTCGGCTTTTTCTGTACCATGGCATTATAGTTAAATCCCCATGTCTGCAGGTGTCCATAGCGGGCACCTCCCCCTTCTTTGCCAACATTTCCTGTCATAGCCACCAAGGAATCTATTGCCCTGACATTGACGCCACCGTTTGTATGTCTTTGCAGCCCATACCCTATCCAGATCGTTGAAGCGCCGGCAGAAGCAAATTCCCTGGCAGTATTTTTAATTACGTCAACAGGTACCCCACTTTTTTCTGCCGCCCATTCTAAAGTGACATTGTTTTTCAAATATTTTTCATAGCTTTTAAAGCCTTTACTGTGTTTGCTTATGAAATCTTTATCATGCATATTGTTTTCAACAATATACTTTGCCATACCCAAAGCCAGTGCGCCGTCCTGCGCAGTTTTTATTCTGATAAAGATATCGGCTTTTGCAGCAGTCTGTGTAAACACCGGGTCGATGACAATCAGCTTTGCACCTCTTTTTTGAGCCTCATAAATAAACTTCATTGTGTGCACAGAGTTCCAGGCGGGGTTACCTCCCCAGATTATGATATAGTCTGATTTCACTATATCTTCAGGATCGTTGCACCACATATTACCCATGTCAAAGTTTTGGGCATCGATACCGGCCGGCCAGCATGGCGTTCCTACAAATCGTGTTGTATATCCCAGGGAACTCATCATGCCTTCCACACCATAGTGGGTTATTGAGAAGTTGCCTGAATATTTGTCCAGTGCCATCCCCAGAAGATTGTCATCTTTTTCTTTGATTTCCAGAATTTTTCCGGAAATTTCCTCCAAAGCTTCATCCCATGTGATTCTTTTCCAGTTACCTGTACCCCTTCCAATCTGTTTCATCGGGTACTTTATCCTGTCCGGACTGTAAACTCTTCTTGGGTAGGAAAAGCCTTTTACACATAAAGCCCCATCGGTAAACGTAGACTCTGTTGCACCTTCCACAAACTCGAGAGAACCGTTTTTCACATAGGATTTAATACTACAGGTGTCATAGCAGTTTCTTGGACAGGCATTCCTGTAAATTTTATAGTTTCCTTCAAAATTTGTTCTCTCCCATGCATGTACACTTTTGAATCCCAACGGTACCGAAGCAGCCACTCCGGCAGCCAAAGTACCTTTTAGAAAGCTCCTCCGGCTGGTAGCCCCTAAAATGCATTTTTCAGTCAAACTTTTTTTCTTTTTCATAAAACCCCCTCTAAAAGTTTATTTGTTTCCCGGATAATCCAGTCTGAAAAAAGATTTAAAACTTTACTCACTGCTACTGAATCACCCGCATTATTCAAAGCTCTGCTAATAAATTCAGGAACCCATAGAAAAAAATGAAACTTTAAAAACTTATTATAAATATCCCTACATTCAGGTTTGATTTTTGCAGTCTGACTTAGGTATGAACAAATACTTAGCTCATGGAGAAGACTGTCTTCCGGTTCTTTTCCTTCATTTTCCAGTGTGAGCCCCAGCTCATAATAAAACGTTCTTACATCAGTTGTTGTTACTCCATGTATCCTGGCCTCCGGATCCAGGTATGCCGAAGCTACCATAGGAGCTAAGGGTGCAGCCGGGCCAACGAAGAGCCTGTTAAAAACAAACTCCTCTTCTTCCCAGTTTATTTCTTTTTCACAGGGTATTTTATAAAACTCACAAATATCATAATAGGACTGCTCCAGATCTTCTGACGTTGTACTGCCAAAAAAATCCCTGGATTTTAATATAATATCATTATTATCCATTTGTTTTCTCCACAATCAATTCTAAGCTTTTTAAAAAGATAGGGGTATTTGGATAGAAAAAGAAGGGTACGATGAGGGTAATAAATGGGTATATTTATACCCATTTATATGTTTATTTGCTGTTTAGATAAGAGTAAAGACTTACACTGCTGCCGCTGAGACCTAACTTCTTTCTTATATTTTTTCTGTGGGTTTGAACTGTTTCCAAAGACAATCTCATAGCCTCAGATATATCTTTACTGCTGTAACCTGACTGAATCATCTGACAAACCTGCACTTCTGATTTTGTGAGCTTTGCGATATCCCTGCTGCTTAATGAATCACCTGATTTTGTCAGATTTATCAGTTGATTTTTTAAAGTTTCAAGATATACATTTCTGACATCTTTACTGTCTTCCATAGCAAGTTTCTGAAGGGACGGTATTATATTTGTTGTTATTTTTTGACTTATGGACAACTCAAGGTCATCCTTTTCTTTGTCAATTGATTTCAATACGTTTTTTAGTGTAACGTTCATTTCTTCCGCCTGTGCCTTTTCCTTTTTCAAATATTCTTCCATAGATTTTTGCTGTGAAATATCTTTAAAGATAATATGCAGGAAATCTTTATCATTTAATTTGAATTTATTGATAGTGACACTGGCCGGAAATATTTCGCCACTAAATGTTATGCAGTTCATTTCATTACTTATAATATCTCCTTCGCTCATAGCCGCAGAGACATAAAAATCATCTATGTTGCCGGGGTGAATAATACTAACACAACTAACATTGACAATATTTTCCACAGAAGTTTTGAATATTTCAGCAGCCTTAGGGTTAACCTGTAATATTTTATAATTTTTATCAGCCAGAACTATTCCTTCCCCTGCAGATACAAAAAGAGAGCGAAAAAGTTTTTCCGATTTCCTTAAAGCCTCTGTTCTCTCTTTTACAGTTTTTTCAAGCTGAATTCTCTGGTCAACGATACAAGTAATATCATTAAGAATAATGACATACCCGGCTGAAGCTAATGAAATCTTTTTTAACGGAACTATAACCATTGAGTAAACAGAATCCTTTTCAGGTATTGTTATTTCATGACCTTCACTGTATAAAAATTGATTAATAAATTCGTCGGATGAATAATTTTGAAACCCTAATATATTTAAAACATTCATACCCAGGGAAATATCAGGAAAACTCTGGAAGGCCGATTCATTCATTTCAAGAATATTACCACTGTCATCAATAACAAACACCAAATCGGAAGTGGCTTCAAAAATATTTTCGTATTTATTTTTTTCCAGCGTTAATTTACGGTTTTGCTCAGAAAGCATTTCAATATATGATTTGGAATCTAAAGAAGCCCAGTCTTCTATGGATATGATCTCCATAGCATCAAAAGCCCTTCTGAGCGCTATATATTTTTTTAGCTTTTCGCTTTCATCCAAATTCAGGTTGAGTATAATATCATCGATCGAGTGCAATAGAGTCTTAAAGCAGCCGAAAAACATTTCAGCATTCACACCTCTTGCCTTATGTCTGTCAGCTGTTTTTATTAAAAAATCAGAAATATTTTTTTGATCCTTGATCAGTTTTGAAAAATTAAGATCAGGGTTTTCTTCTATGGCAATGTTTAATGCATCAATAATTCCCTGCAGACTTAATATGCAATCGTCTTTTTTTGCAGTGGTATGCTCAAGATAACCGGCTTCGTTCATATAAAATGTCCAGTTTTCTAAGAAAGTTTCCATTTCTTTAATAATTAAACTCAAAAAATCTTCCAATGCTTCCCTCTTGTGACATGTCTTGATAAAATTTTACAAAACTCTTTATTAAGTATTTTTACATATATTAATTCAAACAATCAAAAAGGGAATAGTTTTTTCTTCTGAAAGGTTAAAATGTTCGGTATCGAAGCAATAGTTGTATTCTGTAATTTAAAATTTTGTGTATTGGGGTAGACCAAGCGATATTTGTGCTACAGGTGATGTTTACGTGAAACAGGTGTCAGTAAGTTATGTATTCAAAAGCTACTGAATATAATCATGATTTTAAACAAGAACCAACGGTTCCGGCAGCTAAAGTTCCGAAATTTTCAGCAGGGAAAGTTTTTAAAAAAAGTGGTAAAATAAGGAATTAGCAAAATAATCTCAAGGCTGTCTTTGGTAAAAAGGCGACCCTTTCAGAAATTTTTTTGATTACAGTATTTCTTTTAACTTGTTTCCTATTGATTTAATATCAAAAGGTTTTTGAAGGAAGAATATATTGCTCGATTTGTTTTTTTCCTCTTGGATATTACTTTCCGAATAACCGGAGATAAATAAAGTTTTTATCTCAGGGTATACCTTTTGCATTTGATGAAAAAGTTCTTTACCATTCATTTCGGGCATTACAACGTCTGTAATTAATAAATCTATATCTTTATTGTTTTCTTTGTATTCTATGGCAGTTTGTATGGCTTCAGAAGCAGAAAGTCTGGGAACAACTTTGTAGTTTAATTTTTTAAGCACCTTATTACTTATGGCAAGGATAGAAGTATCATCGTCGATTAATAAGATTGTTTCGCCATTGCCCTTTAAAATACTTGTTGTTTCTTCATCACTGACAGTTTTTTCTCCTTTATATCTTGGCAAATAAACCTCAAAAGTAGTACCAACACCTAATTTACTCTGAACGTTTATAAATCCGCCGTTTTGTTTAGCGATACCGTATAATGTAGCCAAACCTATTCCTGTTCCGTTACCTTCTTTTTTTGTAGTGAAAAAAGGTTCAAAAATCTTTTTCTGAGTTTCTTTACTCATACCCATGCCATTGTCTTTGACAGACAGTGCCACATATTCACCCAGATAACATTCGCTTTCAGAAATGCAGAATTCCTCATCCAGATACTCATTGGATGTTTTTATCTCGACAGTACCTTTATTTTTTATTGCATCCCGTGCATTTACGCAAAGATTAGTTAATATTTGACTTATTTGAGAAGGGTCTATTTTTACGGGCCATAAATTGCTGCTTAATTCACAGTTTAGCTCAATATTTTTACCCACAACTTTGCTTAGCATTTTTTTCATGTCTTTAACTGATTCGTTAAGATTTAATATTTTTGGCGATATCGGTTTTTCTCTGGCAAAATTTAATAGCTGATCAGTTATTTCTGCTGATTTGTGTGCTGCTTTGCCAATTTCCTCAAAGTACTCGTGAAATTGATCTGTTCGATTAGATTTTAATAAACCCATTTCCGAATAACTGAGAATAACGCTCAGCATATTATTAAAATCGTGCGCAATCCCTCCGGCCATCCTGCCTATTGCTTCAAGTTTACTGCTTTGGTTAAGTTTGGCATTAAGAATTTCTTTTTCTTTTTCAGCTTTCTTTCGTTCAGTTAAATCTCGAACAAAACTGCCATGAAGATCCTCTCCGGCAAAATTTATCTTCCTCACAGAAATTTCAACTGGGATAAAAGAGCCGTCTTTTTTCTGATGCTTTCTTTCGATAGTAATACTATTTCTTATATCTACATTGTTCCAGATTTTCTCGAATGCTTCATCGTTAAGCTCTTTATCAATATCAAATATTGACATTTGAGATAACTCATCAACATGATAACCAAGCATCTGAGCAGCGGTTTTATTTACAAAAGCAAAAGCACCATTCTCACGGGTCCAATATATTGCATCGGGAGCATCATCCACAAATGCTTTCGTCGTTTGCAGTTCATCATAATATTTCTTAGCTTCGGTGATATCTGTAATATAGCCTTCAAGTACATCAATACCGTTTTCATTTTTACCAACTTTTACTCCTTGTTCCCATACCCATCTGATATCACCTTCTTTGGTTAAAATACGGTAGGTGCTCACAAAATTATTATTTCTTTTTATTGATTCTTGAACTTTCTCCCAAATCTTTGTTTGATCATCATGGTGAATGATACTGCCGTAAGACACATAGTTATTATTTATTAATTTTTCAGCACTATATCCAGTTAAATCCACACACCCGTTACTTACGAACAGCATAGTCCAGTCAGGATCATTCAGACATTGATAAACCATCCCGGGCAGATTAGACATCAGTGTTTCTAATTTTCTTTGTTTTTCACTAATTTCTTTTTCAGAGTTAACTTTTTCTGTTACATCGAGAATTGTGCCTACAAGTCCTGCAACTTTACCGGTTTCATCAAAAAAAGTAGCTTTGTTAAAAACTACTTCATGGATATTGCCTTGATTGTTCTTGACCTGAGTTTCATAGATTTGTACACCGGGATTGCCAAAAAGTTCTTTATCTTTTTTAAAATAAACGTCTGCATATTCTTTATCGGTTATATCGTAAACACCTTTGCCTATAAGATTTTCTCTACTTGCTCCGAAAAAATCCTCAAAAGCTTTGTTCATACCCAGATATTTACCGTCTGTACCTTTGTAGAATATAGGCACGGGAATGGAATCCAGCAGATTTTGATAGCTAAGCTTTTGGCTGTTATTCATAAATACTATTATATCAGTTTCAAGCCTGGATGTACAGTTTTCAAGGAAAAAACAAACATTAAATTTGGTAGTAATTCTCCCCTTTAAATCTGAGTATAAAGAAAAAATTTTTTCAAAAATATTATGAAGAAGGGTAATTGGAAGTTGTCTTTAATATTTTTTGCATTTTGATAAATGTTTAGTTATAATTCGAATGTTGTTTTAATCATTTACAGAAGAGGTTTTCTTGCAGAACTTTATTACAAATACAACTGATAAAAGCCTGAAGAAACGCCTTCATGAACTGATAGCATATAGTAAAGAGTTAAACTTTCTCACCGGTTTCTTCTATTTTTCCGGTGTTGACGAAATCTTCACACCGATTACTAAAAACAAAGACCTCACTATAAGAATACTGGTTGGACTGCAGCTAGACAGAATGAATTATGATGTGATTGAAACAGGAGGCACTGATAAGCTATCCAACGACCGCCTCTTTTTAAACTATGTAAATTCCCTGAAAATGTATACAGATACCGATGACTTCGACAAAGAAGACACCCAAAATAAGTTCCATTACTTTTTATCCCTTCTTGAAAACGGCCAACTTGAAATCAGAAAAACATTCCGACCAAACCATGCAAAACTCTATATTTTTAAACTCAGAGAGAAAATCCCCCGAGAGGCCTTATTTATAACAGGCAGCAGTAATCTCACCAGAAGCGGTGTGTTGTCGCAGGATGAATTTAATGTTGAAATCAGTGACTATGGTACTGATCAGGCAATTGAATATTTTGATGAGTTGTGGGAAGAAGCTGCACCTATTACTGAAGATGATGCTAAAAAAGATAAATTGATAAAAATCATAAGAAAAGAAACCCCACTAAAAGAAATTACTCCATTTGAGGCTTACGTACTTCTTTTAAAAGCATACCTCGATTCAATGAAACCGAGTGACAAGCCCTTGAACATTAGAGAATTCCTTAATATCAAAGGCTACAATGCATATAAATATCAGCTTGATGCTGTTAATCAGGCACTTGACATCATAAATAGCCACAACGGCGTTATTATAGCTGATGTTGTAGGTCTTGGAAAAACAATAGTTGCCTGCATGGTGGCAAAGCAGCTAAATAAAAGAGGGATAGTTGTTTCTCCTCCTGGATTGGTTGGTGACAAACAGAATTCCAGCGGCTGGAAAGGGTATCTCGAAGATTTTGAGCTATACAGCTGGGAGGCAAGGTCGATAGGGGGCTTGGAAAATGTATATGATTTTGTAAGAAAAAGGGAAGATATTGAAGTTGTAATTATTGATGAGGCACACCGTTTTAGAAACCAGGATACCAAGTCCTATGAATATCTGAAAAATATATGCCGGGGAAAGATTGTTATTTTGTTGACTGCTACACCTTTTAACAACCGCCCCTCGGATATTTTATCACTGCTGAAGCTTTTTATTTCACCCAAAAAATCCTCTATTACACTGGATAACAATTTATTAGACAGATTCCGTACATTTAAATCGGTATTTGAAGATTTATCGTTTATCTACAAATACAGGAACTCATCTGACGAGGACAAAAGAAAAAAAGCGGAAGCCTTATTCCAAAAACTTTTCGGATATCTTCCCATTGATATTGAAAAGGTAAAAGAGCGTTCACACTATATTGCCAGACAGATCAGAGATATTATTGAACCTGTAACAATCAGGAGAAACAGACTGGATTTATTACATAACCCTGAATATAAGTCGGAAATTAATGAATTGTCTAAAGTCAGTGACCCCAAAGAGTGGTTTTTTGAGTTATCAGCTGAACAATCCTCTTTTTATGATCTGGTAATTAAAGATTATTTCGGTGATCCGGATAACGGAGGCCTGTTTAAAGGGGCTATATACCGTCCTTACGAATATGAAGTCAGCGAAAAAAATATTGAGAAAGGCAAAGAAGCTTTCCAGTATTATCAGCAGAAAAACCTCTATGATTTCATGAGAAGGTTGCTTGTTAAGCGCTTTGAAAGTTCCTTCGGAGCTTTCAAACAGAGTATCAAGAACTTCATAAATATCCTTGAAGTGGTAAGGGAATTTATAGACAAGACCGGAAATTATATTCTGGATAGAGTCTTATTGGAAAAAATTTACGAGCTTGATGTGGAACAAATTGAGGATGAACTGAATCAGTATGCCCGTAAAATGAAAGAGAAAGAATACCCGAAAAACCACAGAGTTTACGACATAAAGAAATTCAAAGATAAAGAAAAATTTCTGGAGGATATTAAATCCGATTACGAAATGTTCCGGGAAATCCTTTCCAATCTTGATAAGCTTGACCTTGTATCAAATGATCCCAAACTGGAAAGTCTTGTAAGTAACATCAAACATCAGTTTGAATCAGAAGAAAATCACAAGCGTAAAATTATTATATTCTCCGAGTACACCGATACAGTAAAATATATTGAACCGGCACTTAAAAAACATTTCAAAAACAGAGTTCTGACAGTTCACGGTCTTCTCGGTAATAAAAAACTAAAAGATATTTACGAAAATTTTGATGCTTCTCACCCGGCTGATCAACAAAAAGATGATTATGATATTTTACTATCCACTGATAAAATATCGGAAGGTTTTAACCTAAACAGAGCGGGGATGATTATCAACTATGATATACCTTGGAATCCCGTCCGTGTCATTCAGAGAGTGGGTCGTATTAACAGGATAAATAAAAAAGTTTTTGATGAGTTATACGTTGTTAATTTTTTCCCTACAGAGAAAGGTTCTGAAATGGTCAAATCCAGGGAAATTGCAAGTAATAAAATGTATCTGATACACAATGCACTGGGGGAGGACTCCAAAATATTTGATATCGATGAAGAACCCACACCTTCTAAACTTTATGAACGGATTCAGACCAATCCGGAAAATATAGAGGGTGAAAGTTTTTATACTAAAATGCTGAATGAATTTGAGGAAATCAGGAAAAAATATCCAAAGCTGGCAGAGAATGTATCGGAATATCCCAAGAGACTAAAAGTTGCCAAAAAATACGTCAGGGATGAACAGCTGGTATTTTTTAAAAAACATAAGATTTTTATCCACTATGCTGATTATGAGAATGAGAAAGATCCTGTCCTTCTGCCTTTTGAAGATGCAATTGAAAATGTAAAATGTGATGAAAATGAAGAAAGACAGCCTTTTAGCGAATATTTCTGGGACTACTATGAAAAGATTAAGAATATAAAGGAAAAGAAAGCCCCGTTAACAGAACAAAGTAATGAAAAGAAAGCACATAATAACCTGAAAACTATGCATAGTAAACCTTTTGAAGGATTGGAAAAACATGTACCATTTATAGATATGCTTTTGGACGATTTGATGGATTTTGGAACATTACCGGACTACACCCTCCGCCGAATCGCCAATCTTAAGTTAAATGGAGAAAACAACCAAAAGAAAACAATAAGAGAGATAGAAAATTTAAAAAAAGAACTGGGTGAGCATTATCTGGATAAGGAAAAATTAAGATTGAAAGATACCCAGAAAGAACTGATTTTGGCTGTGGAAAACAGAAACATTTTATAGTAAAAAATTAACAACAGATAATAGCTTCGTGTATGACGAAATACTTTTAAACAGTTTTTTTGGGATTTGCAAAATGAATGACACGGAAAAGAAAATATTAAAGATTGCCGCGAGGGCTGTTAAAGAAGCCCAGATGGAAAATCTAAGAAAGGGCATACCGAATGTCTACAGCAAAAATAAGAGGCTTTATTTTCAACTGAGTGATGGAACGATCACTCAGGAAATCCCCGAGGAATATAAAAGGTTAGAAGAAAAATAAAACTAAAATAAAACTTACCTTTTTGGATTTAATATGGATAAAAAAGTTATAGAAGATTTATGTGCGGCGTTTGACATTGATAAACTTGTTCTTTTTTTCAGAAAACTAAACAGTAAGTTTACCCCGTCTGATGAAGACTTTTCAGAATGGGATGATGAGAATTTTACTGAAATCAGCAACCTTGGCAGGATTAAGTTTTCCGAAGTAGAAACTCTGTCTCTCTTTTCACTGAAATCCACTTTCGGACTTACCGAAAAAAGCAGTAAAAAGCGTCAGTTTGACAAAGCCAAGAAAATATTAAAAGATTGTATGGAAGATGCCGGAATATTTGTTTTTTACGATGAATCCGGTAATTTTCGCATGAGTTTAATCTTTCAGGAATTTTCAGGCACAAAAGCGGAATTCAGTAACTATAAGCGCTTTACCTATTATGTCAGCCCTTCTCTTACAAACAAAACATTTATCAAACAAATGTCCCTTGCCGATTTTTCTTCGCTGGAAAGCATCAAGGAAGCATTCAGCGTAGAAAAGGTTACAAAACAGTTTTACGATGAAATTGCTAATTGGTATTTTTGGTCATTGGATAGTGTCATTTTTCCAGATGATTACAAATTTCACGAAAATGATGAGAAAGATAAAGAGATACGTAATGCCCAGAATATGATCAGGCTTATTACAAGAATAATTTTTGTATGGTTTTTAAAAGAGAAAGATTTAGTATCCAGTAATCTTTTTGATAGTAAGTTTATCGAAAAGATAGTTAAAGACTTCAATAAGACTAAAGATTCAACCAATTATTATAACGCTATTCTCCAGAATTTATTTTTTGGTACTCTGAATCGTAATATGAGTGAGAGAAAATTTGCCAATAACGGTAATTTCCATGAAAACAGGAGTGAATACGGAGTCAAAAATCTTTATAGGTACAACGACAAGTTTCTTATTTCTGAAGAAAGTGCACTAAGTTTGTTCAGTGAGATACCTTTTTTAAATGGCGGACTGTTTGACTGTTTGGACAAAGAGGATGAGAATGGAAGAGTTGTCTACATAGATGGCTTTTCCCGCAATCCAAAGAAAACAGCACAAATACCCGACTTTCTTTTTTTTAACAAAGAAGAAAAGAAAGTGGATTTAAGCAAATATGGAATAGGAAAAGACAAACAAGTAAGAGGTTTGTTTGACATTTTAAACAACTACAATTTTGTTACTGATGAAAACACACCTGTAGATCAGGAAATTGCCCTTGATCCGGAGCTTTTGGGCAAAGTTTTTGAAAATCTTCTTGCCTCTTTTAATCCTGAAACATCTACTACAGCCAGAAAAGAAACCGGAAGTTATTATACTCCACGTGAGATAGTTGATTTTATGGTGGACGAGAGTTTAACAGAATACTTAAAAACAAAATTGCCTGAAATTAATGAAGATAAAATTAAGCTTTTAATATCATATTCTGACGAAAAGGTTGAGTTGAAGAAAGAGGAAAAAGAAACATTAATCAACAGTATTGACAGCATAAAAATAATTGATCCGGCATGCGGTTCCGGGGCTTTTCCCATGGGGATACTACACAAACTGGTACATATGCTGCAAAAAATTGATCACGACAATAAACTATGGCAGGATTTGCAGTATAAAAAGGCATTGAGGGAAACAGAGAATACATTTAAAACAGAAAATGATAAGAGTGAAAGGGAAGAACAACTTAAAGTAATAAATGAAGTATTTGATTTAAATATCAACTCCCCTGATTATGCAAGAAAGTTGTATCTTATTGAGAATTGCATATATGGAGTAGACATTCAGCCCATAGCAGTACAAATAGCCAAACTCAGGTTTTTCATATCCTTAATTGTAGATGAAGAAAAAGATGATTCTAGGGAAAACAGGGGTATACTGGCTTTGCCAAATCTTGAAACGAAATTTGTGGCTGCTAATACCCTTATACCGCTTGATCAGGAGCATATATTTTATACAAAAGAAGTCGAGGAAATAGAGGATAAATTAAAGGATATAAGGCATCGTTATTTCAATGCAAAAACAAGAACTGAGAAAAAAAGACTTAGAGAAAAAGATATAAAACTGAGAAATGATTTAAAAAGTTATTTTATGAAATTTGGCACTTCTGCTGATTTTGCCAACAAAGTGGCTGAGTATGATATTTTTGATCAGAATGTTTCAGCGGATTGGTTTCATCCGGAGTGGATGTTCGGTGTAAAAGGTGGTTTTGATATTTTAATTGGCAATCCGCCGTATATTCAGTTGCAGAAGAATGCCGGCAAACTTGCAAATGCACTTTCCAAACTGGGGTATGAAACTTTTGCACGGACAGGTGATATTTATGTTATTTTTTATGAAAGAGGCTGGCAGCTGCTAAAAAAAGGCGGCCACTTAACTTATATCACATCAAACAAGTGGATGAGGGCTGATTATGGTAAAAAACTCAGAAGATTTCTATCAAATAAAGCCAATCCTAAGCTTTTAATAGATTTAGCCGGGGTAAAAGTTTTCAAATCTGCCACAGTGGATACAAATATATTAACTTTCCAGAGAGGGGAAAATAATCATAAATGCTATGCTGTAACGTTTGGCGGGGATTATCGGAATGAAAACTTTAAAGAATATGTCAATACAAAAGGATTCTTAACCGACCTTTTTAAAACAGGTGCCCCCTGGATTATATCAAACCCTGTGGAGTCGAAATTAAAGGAGAAAATTGAAAACATAGGTACACCTTTAAAAGATTGGGATATTAATATTTATCGAGGGGTACTAACTGGCTGTAATGAAGCATTTGTAATAGATGGTCAAACAAAAGACCGCCTTATTGCCGAAGACCCTAAGTCGGCTGAAATCATAAAACCTCTTCTCAGGGGCAGAGATATAAAACGCTACCATGCGGACTTCGCCGACCGTTGGCTGATAAACAGCCACAATGGTTATAAATCAAAAGATGGATTTATACCGCCAATAAATATTAATAATTATCCGGCAATCAAAAATCATCTTGATAAATTTTATCCGAAAATAGCCAAAAGGCAGGATAAAGGTGTAACTTCTTATAACTTGAGAAACTGTGCATATATTGAAGAATTTGAAAAAGAAAAAATCGTATACAATGATATTTGTCAAAAACTGACTTTTGCCCTCGCAGAAGAAAATATCTATTTTAACAATACTGTTTATTTTATGTGCTATAATACTGAGCTAAAGTACTTATTAGGATTATTAAATTCAAACCTTATAGATTGGTATTATCGAACGTTATCAGTTCAGTTGGGAGAAAAGGCTGTGAGAATGTTTTCTATTTATGTAGAAAATATACCAATACCAGCCATTGATGCAGCAAATGCAAGTTTTGTAAAAAATATAAAAAGTACCGTTAAAAATATTCTAAATAAAAAGAAAAATAACCCAAAAACCGATACAACAGAGCTTGAGCATGAAATCGACAAAATGATATATGATCTTTATGACCTGACCGACGATGAAATCAAAATCATCGAGAAGGACTTATAATCACGCATCTTGCGTACTTTGCGAAAATAAAGCATCTGTTTGTTTACAAATAAATTTTTTTGGACATCAAACACTATTGTTTTGTGGATATATTTATAAACTCATATTTCGAGACCTTTGCGCAGAAAATAACGGAAAGATTTCCTGTGCAAAGGTCGCAATACCGTTTATAATTACCATTAAAAAGTGAAACAAGGTGACTTATTTTCTCAGTGTGAAGGAAACCTAGCGGCTTATTTGTAGTTGACTGTTACCCGGACAGATGGCGGGTTATTCTGAAAAAGTATTTAGAAAATTTTTACGTGTGCTGTTTGCAATAATTTTGGTGATAGGTGTTTTTTGATATATTAAGCTCATTGTATGATATATTGTCAAAACTTTATCTTCGAGTAATTTGTCTTTTCCTAAATCTTCGACATTTAACCCTTTCTCTTTTGCAGTTTCAAGATTTATTCCACTTCCATGTGAAGAGTGGTGTTTGTTGGAATTAAGAAAGTCAGCCAGCCTTCCAATACTTTCTTTATCAGAATTTTTACAAAGTCTTTTACTTAAAATATCAACCAAGTATTGTTTAGAATTTTTTTCCATAATTTCAGCTGAATTTATAAGGCCGAAAGGAATTTGTTTAAGTCTTTCGTTCCATATTAAAGAGGTTTCAGGCTCTTTCTTTACATCTTCAACGGCTTTATCGAATTCTTGCAACATAGAATTTACACCAACAAAACCTTTATCTGAGATATAAATCTGTGGATCAGTAGGACCTATATTTGAATAATTACCCATATATATTTTATCAGAACTGCAGGCTATCAATGAACCACCACTCATAGCTAGATGAGGCACAAAAACATTGATTTCTGAAAAAGAGTTATCAAGATAGCTAATGATCCTTTTTGTAGCTTCATAATCACCGCCAGGTGTATGAATTATAAGATCAAGTTTTTTTTTATTGATTCCATTCAGGCATGTCATAAACCCTTGGGTATCCTTGTCTGTAATAGAAAAGAATATTGAAGGTGCTCTTTTGATTTCAGTAAAACCGCTAGAATATAGTATCACCGAAGATTCTCTTTGTTTAGCTAAATCTTCCAAAGCGTTAAACAAATATTCCATTTCAGGAATTTTGCTAAAGTTAACTTGTAGCTCATCCAAGGTAGGCATTCTGTTCACTCGCTACACAAGTATATTCTTGTTTTTTTTCAATTTTTGAAGTATTTAAAGATTCCTGCATTGATCTGATGTGAGCAATCTCTTTATTTTCTGCCATGATTTTCTTTTTAGTTTGTTCTATGATTTTTCTTTTTTCTGTTTCATTAGTCATACGCTCCTCCTGTTAGTAAAATAATAGCATACTTTTTTATCTTTACAATAAAAAAAGTGCAGTAAAAGTGCTTATTAAATAAAGGTAAATAATACTTTTTGATTTTGGTAAAGACCATAGTAAAATGGAAAACAAACAAAAACGCTAATGTGTTCCAATTTCTGCGAGAAAAATGAAAGAGATGATATAAATAGAAAAGGGCTGTTAGTTTGGGGCCAACAACCCTACAGAAATGCCGACAGCTTTACACTGTAAAGCTTATTTATAATATAGATCAGATAATGATATAATTCAACCTTAATTCAATTGGCGCCCTCCCATTTTCTCACAGGCTCATTCCGACTGAACGTTTATTTAATAATTCATCTAGCATCGGTCAAAGACCGATTAGCAGCTATGTAAATAGCTAAATTGAATGTTTGACAACTAGCACAAGCCTATAAGGCTGGTAAATATATTGTAGACACAAATTTATCGGTCATTGACCGATGCTAGTGGAAAACATCATATTTACCAGTTTAAAAGCCTGGAAATTTTAATTTAATGATGGCTCTCCTTCCGGAATTGACTGGCTCTCAGTTCCTGAAGGGTGGCTCAGATCATAACGGACACCTGGCTCTATCAAGCCGGAATATGCATATAAAAATAGCGAAATAACAATCGTAAACAAAAATAAGTGGATAAATCAAAAGGATTTGAATATATAAACGATTTTAATCGCAAGTGGTTGAAGCTTATTCGTGATAAAATGAAAGAGAATTCGACAATTTGGATTAGTGGAACAATACACAATATTTTCAGTATTGGACAAATTTTAACAGAGTTAGATTTTAAAATTCTAAACATAATTACTTGGCAAAAGACAAACCCACCGCCAAATTACTCTTGTCGTTACTTTACTCACTCCACTGAACAAATTATTTGGGCAAGAAAAAATGCAAAAGTCCCACATTACTTCAACTATGAATTAATGAAGGAAATTAACGATAATAAACAGATGAAAGATGTTTGGGTATTACCAGCAATTGCTAAATGGGAAAAATCGTGTGGAAAACATCCTACCCAAAAACCGCTTTCGGTACTAACAAGAATTATTCTTGCATCAACAAAACAAGAAGCTTGGATTTTAGATCCTTTTACCGGTAGTAGTACAACCGGTATTGCGGCAAATTTATTAGAAAGAAAATTCCTTGGAATTGATGTTGAAGAGGAATATCTTAAAATTAGCAAAAACAGAAAACTTGAAATTGAAAATGAAGAGATATTTAATAAATATCGCAAAAGACTACAGGGTTTTAAAAATCCTGAACAATTAGAATTGCATTTATTAAAAGAACCAAGAGCTGAGTATAAATCAGAGTTAGATTTAACTGATATTCTTAACAATGGTTAACAGTAATAAATTTTTTGTATGATAAAAATGATAAAGCGAACTTGCTGACAAAAAGCGACCAAAATATTAACCTGAAATACTTGTTATCTTATTTTAATTCAGCTACTTTCCTTTGGCAGTTTTCTCAACTTGGTATTAAAATGGGAAAGGGCTATGAGTTTAAAATTCAGTATATAAATCAAATACATATTCCTGAAGTATCAGAAGAAAAGCAAAATATATTTGAAACCATTGCAAACAATATTATTGATATTAAGAAAAATAACCCAAAAGCCGATACAACAGACCTTGAACATGAAATCGAGAGAATGATATACGATCTTTATGACCTGACCGACGATGAAATCAAAATAATTGAGAAAGACTTATAATTAAAAAATGGGGTCAGGTAAATTAAGTACATTGCAAAATTCTAAAAAAGCTGTCTCGGGAGCGTTTAATTTTTTGTGTCACTTTGTTATAAAATAACAATGCGGGGTGACACATGAGTAAGAAAGAAGAATTCGATTTTAACAAAGCGTTAGAAGAAGTAAAGAAAGGTGCCAAGATTGATGGTAAAGACGGAGTATTGGCACCCTTGATTAAACAATTGACAGAAGCAGCTTTAGAAGGCGAACTGGACAGTCATTTATCCGAAGATCTTACAAATAACCGCAAGAACGGCAATTCATCCAAGACAATGAAAAGTTCAGCAGGAGAATTTGACCTTGAAGTGCCCAGGGACAGAAACGGTAGCTTCGAGCCCCAGTTAGTCAAAAAACACCAGCGTCATATCACAGATGAAATAGAAAGAAAGATCATTTCGCTTTATGCTTTAGGTAACAGCTATTCTCAAATATCTGGTCATATTCAGGATATATACGGCGTAGAATTTTCCAGTTCAGCCATAAGTGCCGTAACAGATAAGATAATTCCTATGCTGAAAGATTGGCAACAACGCCCCTTGAGCCGAGTATATCCATTTGTGTGGCTTGACGCCATTCACTACAAGATCAAAGAAAATGGCAGATATGTAAATAAGGCTGTATACACGATTTTGGGCATAAATATAGAAGGCAAGAAAGAGGTAATAGGTTTATATTTGTCAGAGAGTGAAGGCGCCAATTTTTGGCTTCAGGTACTGACCGATCTTCAGAACCGTGGAGTAGAAGATATCTTGATAGCCTCTGTGGATGGTCTCACGGGCTTTGTAGAAGCAATAGAAAGTATATTTCCCAAGACTGAAGTCCAGTTGTGTATAGTCCATCAAATCAGGAACAGCCTAAAATATATAGCATCAAAGAATAAGAAGGAATTTTCAAAAGATCTTAAGCCCATATACAAGGCAGTTTCCAAAGAAGCTGCTGAAGAAGCGCTGGATAATCTTGAAAAGAAATGGGGCAAAAAGTATCCTATTGTTATCCAGTCTTGGCGGCGTAGATGGGACAATTTATCCTGTTATTTCAAGTATCCTGAGGATATAAGGAAGGTTATATACACCACAAATATCATCGAGTCTGTACACCGCCAATTCAGGAAGTTGACGAAAACGAAGGGCGCTTTCCCAAACGAAAGCAGTCTTTTAAAACTTTTGTACATGGGGATACAGAATGCCGAGAAGAAGTGGCACAAGCCTATTTGGAACTGGAATCTGACCTTATCTCAGCTGGCGATTTTCTTCGAAGGCAGATTGGACAACATACTGGATTTGTGATAATATGATTAAATTACAGAGGTTGACACAAAATTATGAACGGTCCCGCTGTCTCTCTAAAACTAAAACACTTAGAAAAAATATCTATAGTTGAAGCAATTCTCTGAAATCACCAATGTTGTCTGTTTTAAAAAGCATTCTGTGAAGATTTCTGAGGCGTTCCCTGTCATCAATACTTTTTATTTTATCAGAAATGTCAGAAGGCACTTCACCAAATTTTGCTTCCAGTCCGTTTATTACCATATCTTGGGCTTCTATAATGAATCCTTTCTGGATACCTTTCTGGATACCTTTTTCAAGACCCCTTTTTTCACCTTTTTCTTCAAGTCTTTCAGCTAAACTGGGCATATCCTGCATACCTCCCTTTTTGGCTATCTCATCAAGTTCTTCCAATTCTATGTCTACACTTCTCAGTATATAACCTATTATAATCTCTCTGCCGGTATTTTCAAGACGGGATAACCCGGCAAATATTTTTTCTAAACCCTGCCTGCCTGAAAAAATATTCTTCATTGATAACAAAAATGCAGATAAAAGCAAATTGTCATGACAGTCCCTCTGTATGCTATCCTCGTCATAAGCAGACGTATCAAATAATTCATAATCGAAACTTACAATGTATCTTTTCAAATCCTCCGGCACATCAAAATAATCACCGAAGTTTAACGGAAGATCGTATTTGCCTGTACCATGATAAAATACCACAGGGATTATAGGTTTTAGAGATTCTTTGTTTTTAAGATTACTTTCCCATACGGAAACACAATAGGACAGTATTTGTATTAGTGTGAATTTATCTTTGTAAGATTTATGTTCAAACAGAATTATTATATCTGATGGAGTATGGTCAATCTCCGCTTCCACGATAATATCCATATGGTACTTTTTATAATTCTTTGTAGATTTTTCCCTGTCTGGCAATTTTAAGGTGTCATAGTTGATTTTAGTTGAAATATTTTCAGGCAGAAAATTCCTGATAAAGTCACTGATGTTTTTCCTGTCTGTCATTATCTGTTTAAAGAAACTGTCGTGAGGGTGCTTGATATCCATAAAAATTCTCTCCAGGCTATTGCCTATATAAATTCACTTGCATATTGTACAAATTCATCAATTAAAATCAAGATATTGATTAATGATACAGCTGACCGGTTTTCATTTATAAAATTCCTCCCCTAATTCATCAGGAGAGGTTATATCAAGCTACAGCAAGAAAGTAATAAGCCCAAAAAGCATATGTGTTTTTTGGAAATGGCGCTTCAGCGCCGTCATGAAAACAATGGTAATTTGCCAAACTACTTGGTTAAGTTATATGTATATATAACTTAGTATAACTTAACGGTAGTTTCTGTGTCTCTTTGTATAGATTCATTTGTTCACTTCTTGGAAAACATAAAAACAGCCTTTATTGTATAACCTTTCTTAGTGGCTTGTAGGAGAAAACAAATATGGCGCATAAAATTTTAAGCAAAACATTGACTGGCCTCCTTTTTAATTCATGAAGCTTTTGATGGCTTCAATAATATTAAGGAGGAATCATATGCAGGAGAATATGTTGCATACTAAAAATGGACAAAGTTGCAAAAGAAATTCCGTTACTGTCGGCTTGAGCAAATTAAATCCACAAAAGCCTGCAATGCCTTACTATACTTTTCATTTCTACGACGCACAAACCATGTATTCATTTTACCAACGTCACTGGGCAGACTAAAAAGTGTACAAAGGTTTTGATAGTGCGGCCGCTCGACAACTGAACGAGGCAAAAAACTCACTCCCATTCCAGCCGCAATGCACCCCATAATCCCCTCTATAGAACCAAAAGTCATTACTTGATACGTAAATCTGCCTGTTTTCCTGAGCCACTCCTCTAACTGGGCTCTGTAGCTACATCCTGATCTAAAAACAAGAATTTTCAAATTCTCAATGCAATCAATTGAAGTTACACCGGGGGGCGCCACAAGAAACAACTCTTCTTCAAATGCCAATTCTGCTGACAAATCGTCATGATCAATTTCACCGGCAACTAATGCACCGTCGATCTGGTAATCAAGCAAACGCCACAGTGAATCTTTAGAAGAGCCTGTCACAAGATTTAATTCGACCTTGGGGTAGATTTTATGATAATAGGCTAAAAGACGTGGTAAACGTACAGCGGCAGTAGTTTCCATAGAACCAATAGACAATCTGCCTTTAGGTTCACCTTGATCTGAGACAGCTTCTTCTGCCTCCCTGGAGAGATTGATGATTCGTTCAGCGTAATTCATCAATAAATACCCTGAGTGGGTTAGCGCTACACCTTTACTTTTTCGATGAAAAAGAAGGGTTCCAAGATGCTCTTCCAGTTGCTTGATACGGGTGGTTACATTGGATTGGACACAATGAAGTTCTTCTGCAGCTCTTGAAATACTTCCTTTGCGGGCTACAGCTAAAAAAATTTTCAGTTCACTTAGTTCCATTGATATCACTTTTTATGATATAAAATTTCAAAAATATTCATTTGCAATAATAACAAGTAATAAGTAGTATGTCAAATATGAAAGCAAACATTAATCAGCAATCATCACAAAAAGACTTGGAAGCCCTGAAAATTATTGTAGGGGGCATCTGCGGTATGGTAGTGGTGATGGGGATAGGCCGATTTGCATTTACCCCGATCCTTCCTCTCATGCAGCGGGATCTTGGTGTGAGCAACACGGTTGCAGGATGGCTTGCAGGTTTAAACTACCTTGGTTACTTGATTGGAGCTGTAATCTGTACAATCACTCCCCAACTTATGCGCTCACGGGCAGTTGCAAGCAGTGCGTTGTTGCTAAGCATTGCTACCACCTTTCTTATGAGTCTAACACTCTCAGAGTTCTGGTGGTCTGTGCTGCGTCTGACTGGTGGGTTTGTCAGCGCAGTCATGTTTGTAATTATTTCAGCAGAAGTTGGCGGAGCACTTATCAAACGTGGATACGGACGTTGGGTTGGAGCTATATACGGTGGAATCGGTTTAGGCATTGCATTAAGCGGTCTTATAGTTCCTCAACTGGACAAGATTGGAGGATGGGATGCCGCCTGGGCAGGGATGGGAATTATTGCAGCAATTACAGCAGTTTTAGCTTTTGGTGGCATTATTTTGGGGCAAAATGGCCTTTACAAAACAGAAGCACCATCCGGTCTTGCTAAACCGACACCTAATTTGAGTAAAATTTGGATTCTTACCGCCGCTTATTTTCTGGAAGGGATGGGTTATATCGTAACTGCTACGTTCATTGTAGCTATTATCGCTGCTACGCCTGGGTTGGAAGCTTTTGCATCTTATAGCTGGGTATTCGTTGGCCTTGCTGCTGTACCATCAACAATTTTTTGGCCTTACCTGGCCCGCCGCATTGGCAATAAAAAAGCCCTACTGGCAGCATATGCCCTTCAAGCAGCAGGTATTATGATCAGTGTCCGTGCTGTCTCTGTCATCGAAGTCATGTTTGCAGCCTTATCTTTCGGAGGTACTTTTCTGGGAATCGTTGCATTAACACTGTCCGAAGGTAGTTTAAGATTAAGCAAAGATGGGGGGCGTGCAGCAGCAATCCTTACTGTTAGTTTCAGTGTAGGTCAAATGATTGGTCCAATCATTGCAGGTAAATTGGCCGATCAGCAAAACAGTTTTGGTTTACCTCTTTTACTCGCAGCGTTCTGTGTTATATTAGGAGGGATACTAATAGCTATAGACAGAGATTTTGCAACCGAAAAAATCAAAAAAGGAGGTTAATAATGCCATACGTTAACATTAAAATCACCAAGGAAGGCGCCACTCCCGAACAAAAAGCTCAATTGATCAAAGGGGCAACACAGTTGCTAGTGGATGTACTGGGGAAAAATCCGGCGACAACAGTTGTTATTATCGACGAAATCGAAACTGATAATTGGGGTATCGCTGGTGAAACAGTAACTGTAAGACGCAACGCCGGCAAGTAGGCTAACTTAAGGGTTGCTCGCACAAATTTTATTTATACAAGTTGAAATCCCATTAGCTTCTTTTTGTTAATGGTTGTGGAACTTCTTGCAATCTTTCAGGAGTTCATGTTTGCAACTTTATCCATTTTTAGTGTGCAACAAATGAATTAACCAAAAAAATTATGTAATCGGTAAAAATAGAAATAAGTTTTTTTACTAATAGTGCCTAATATTCGCTATTACTAAACACTGGTATAAATTGCTACTATTACACAGAATCAAATTTTTTTCCTTCGCATACATAGAGCTTCATTGTTTTATGCTATGTTTTATGCTATTTGCATGATTCCCCACACCTTCCATTCCAACATATTTTGACACCGACAAAACTGCATCCGGCACTGTTTTTTTATTCCAGTGGTTACAATATCTTTTAGAAATATAAAGTATTATTTATTTTTTGTTGACAATATAAAATAATATTTTATAATTTGACATGATTGGAAAAAGAATAAGAGAGCTTAGGAAAGAAAGTAAATATACCCTCAAAGATTTAGCAGCTAAAGTTGGCTGTACCGATGTTTTTATATCTCAGATAGAAAGAGAAATTGCTTCCCCCTCAATATCAACGCTTAAAAAAATTGCCAATGCTCTGGATGTTTCACTGGTAGAACTTGTTGAAGTAATAGATGAAACGAAGAATGAAGATACATTGATAATCAAGAAAAATAAAAGAATTAACTTTAATTTGCACAACGATTCAGTTCTATGTGAAATACTTACAAGAGACATTAAGAATAAAAATATGGAGCCATTGCATAAGTTAGTAAAACCAGGAGGAGGATCAAAAGGGTTATATTTTCACTCAGGTGAAGAGTTTGGTATCGTGTTGAAAGGCAGTTTAGTCTTGACAGTAAATAATAAAACTTACGATTTGGAAGAAGGAGATGCATTTTATTTCAAATCTACTGATAAACACGGCTATGAAAATAAAGGCAATATCAATTGTGAGCTTATCTGGGTAATATCTCCTCCGACATTTTAAGTGGATCAGATTTCAAGGAAAATATGGTCAAAACTCTGATCAGTTTTATATGAAATTCAATTAGCTCAGCAGCATTATATTAAAATTAAGTTGGTAAATAAAATGTCTTTTTTTACTGGATTTTCTGAATACCTGCAGAATCTGTTTAAAAGAGAGTTTATAGGTGTAAAGGCCAAATATTTATTAATCACAATGTTGATAGTAATATCTATTATTGGTAGCATAGTTTGGTTTATCTTTATAAGCGCTAAAGGTATTGAAGAAAAAACAGTGAACGAAAGCCAGTTGAGAATAGCCTCAGAGGCAACGATAACTACAGAAGTTTGGCTTAAACAACAAGTGAATATTTTGGAAGCTGCTGTATTCGCAGTTAAGAAAACAGGTATTGGCAATAAAGATGAAATTTTACGGATTTTAGAAACCACAATGAAAGCCGGAGATTTCAGTGATGTCTATATTGGGTTAACAGATGGCTCGATAATTGACGGAGCCAGATGGATTCCGCCGCCTGGATATGATACCAGAGTTCGGCCATGGTTTAATGCTGCAGTAGATGCTGGTCATACAACTTTCTCAAAACCATATATTGATTTAACCACAATGTCCTTGGTCATTGCCCTGGCTTCCCCTATGTATATTAATAATAAGTTTGCCGGAGTTATAAGCTCAGACATAATTCTCGATACATTGGTTGAATCATTGTCAAGTCTGCAAATAGGGAACACCGGCTATGCTTTTATTGTTGATAAAGAAGGAATGATACTTGTTCACAAAAATAAAAATCTGGTTATGAAATCAAAAATACAAGATTTTGAACCCGAACTTAATAATATTACATCTAATTTTGTGAGTGCTCCGTCGGGCATTGTCAAATATGGAAAAAACCAAAAAAAGATTTTAGCCTATAATAGGATAGATATTACCGGATGGTATTTATGCACTATTGTTCCAAAGAGCGAAGCTGTCGCTTTTTCTCAAAACAGTGCAATATTATACTCTTCAGAGAAAATTCTGAAGGTTTTAGGTGTACTTTTTTTGCTTACTACAGCTGGTGTGGGCGGCAGTGCACTGATACTGTACGCTTACAGCAGAACTTTTCAGACAACTGTTCATAAGTATGAAGAGGAGATGACAGGTATAAATGAGAATCTGAGGCTGCAAACTATAAGACGTGAAGAGCTTGAAACATATTACCAGACAATTTTTACTGTTGCCAATGATGCGATAATTTTGATGAAAGGTTTTATAATTTTTGACTCCAACGATAAAGCTCTGGAGTTGTTTGGTATAAGTAAAAGGAACTTTATGGGGCGTCCTCTTATTTCATTTTCCGCTGATATACAAAGTGACGGGGGAAAAAGTAATAAAAAATTTATTGATATAATGCATAAATCTGAGCAGGGTGAACAGCAATCTTTTGTCTGGACTTTTAAAAAAGCTGACGGAAGAGAGTTCCCTACTGAAGTCAGCCTTAAAACCGTAGAGATAAAAAATGAATCGCTGACTCTGTTAAGTATCAGGGATATTTCAAAGAGAGCAGCTGTTGAGGAACAGTTAAGACAAACGCAAAAACTTGCTGCAATGGGAGAGATGCTCGGTTCCATTGCTCATCAGTGGCGTCAGCCGTTAAACACTCTATCTACTTATATTGCAAGCTTTCAGTCTATTTATTACAATGACAAAGTAAACCCGGTAGCTGTTAAAAAAATTGCATTGGGTGCTGAAACCCAGATTCAGTTTATGTCAAAAACAATAGATGATTTCAGAAATTTCTTAAAACCTTCAAAGAAGAAGATTGTATTTGAAATGGTTGAGATACTGGAAAAAACTATCAAGCTTATCGAACCTCAATTGAAACAAAAATCAATTGATTTAAAAGTGCAGTATCATTCTTATCAAAATCTTAACGTTTTGGGCTATCCAAGTGAATTTATACATGTTTTGATAAATATTATTACGAATTCTCAGGATGCTATTATTGCTAATAACTCTAAATCTAACAAGGAAGGGAAGAAGCAAATATCTCTCCAGCTTCAAAATCCTGATAATTATGTTGTGCTTACTATTTCCGATTCGGGAGGAGGAATCCCTAAAAAGATACTGAATAAGATATTTGAGCCTTACTTTACGACTAAGGGTACTGCGTCTGGAATGGGCATAGGCCTTTATATGGCAAAAATGATAGTAGAAAAGGAAATGGGCGGAGTTATATTTGCAGAAAATATAGTAAACGGCGCATGCTTTACAATTAAGCTGCCCAAAATTTAGCTAAGAGGTGACAGATGCTGAATTTAAAAAATGAAAGTTTGAATGTTATTTTTGTTGACGATGAAAAAGCTGAGTTGGAAGCGTATAAGTTTTTATTGGAATCTATGGGTATAAAAAATATTACGACTGTGCAGGATAGCAGAAATGTCATGAGTTGTCTGAAAGATATATATTTTCCAATAATTTTCCTTGATTTAAGTATGCCTCATAAGTCAGGTATAGAAGTACTTAAAGAAATAAAAGAAGAAATGCCTCATGTTCCTGTTATTATTTGTACTGCTTACTCTGAGATTGAAACGGCCGTAGAGTGTATTAAGCTTGGAGCACATGATTATCTTGTAAAACCAATAAGTTTAAACAGTTTCGGCTCAGCACTAAGAAATGCTATTGAAATTGCTTCTCTCAGAAATGAAGTTCTGTCGCTGAAAGGAGTTAATTTTAATTCAAAACTTAATAATCCTGAAGTATTTAAAAATATAGTTACAAAAGATGAGAAGATGCTTAATATCTTTAAATATACTGAAACCATAGCAACTACAGGCCAACCGGTTTTGATTTTGGGAGAAACAGGAACAGGCAAAGAATTACTTGCCAAATCAGTTCATAACCTAAGCAGATTGGAAGGAGATTTTGTCGCTGTCAATTTATCCGGTTTGGATGATACTCTATTCTCAGATGCAATTTTCGGGCACGTTAAAGGTGCATACACGGGAGCTGACAAAGACCGCAAAGGTTTAATTGAGAAAGCTGCATATGGTACTCTATTTCTTGACGAAATTGGGGATCTTTCTGAATCCTCTCAAGTGAAATTGCTCAGACTGATTCAAGAAGGTACATATTATCCTTTGGGATCGGATACACCGAGATACAGCAAAGCCCGTATTATTTCTGCAGCAAATAAAGAAATAAATCAATTGGTTGGCAACGGTAAAAACATCAGAAAAGACCTTTATTACAGATTGAGCACTCATTTAATAAAAGTTCCGCCGTTGAGGAAAAGAAAAAATGATATACCTCTGTTAATATCATTTTTAGCAGAAGAGGCAGCAAAAAGTATGGATCGTACAGTACCGAAAATTTCAAAAGATTTTATTGATTTTATGACAGTTCAAAATTTTGAAGGGAACATTAGAGAGTTAAAAACTTATATTTATGATGCTGTAGCAATGTGCACAGACGATACCATTAAGCTTGAATTAATATCAGATAGGCTTTCTGAGGATCTAATACTCAATCTGTCTGATAAAAATGTTCCTGACCCTATGTTTTTGGAGAGAATTTTTGGAAGCTTTCCCACTCTAAAGGAAGTTTCAAATTACACAGTTAGTGCAGCTCTTGCATATACAAACAATAATCAAAATCAGGCTGCGAAACTTTTGGGTATTTCCAAGCAGGCTTTAAGCAAAAGAGTAAGACAGTAACTTTATTCTTATTAGATATAAAAGGTCAACTTTTGCAATTTACGTCAACTTAAGTTGACGGAATCTTTTTTCTTGTCTGACCACAAATCTATTTTCTACAATAATTTATCACTAACATCCTAATATTGGATTATTGGCATGCTTTTTGTTTAAGTACCTGTGTTTCAAAATTTGTTTTATCAAATTGGAGGACAGGTATGTTGAAGGGAACAGAGTTAGCGTCGATAAAATTTTCACAAAGTGAGAAAACCGAAGAGTTATTCAATAGGAAAGCAAAATATGTTTCGGACGGTGTTTCCAACATTATTCCAATATCCATAAAGCAAGCAAAAGGAAGTGTTATTGAAGATGTGGAAGGAAACATATATCTGGATTTCTATGCCGGAATAGGAGTAACTACTGCCGGTCACTGCCCTGAACCGGTAATTGAATCCATAAAAAAACAATCAAGCAGACTTTTACATTCTTGTTTCATGGTAACGATGTACGATTCTTATATAAATCTGGCTGAGAAACTTGTTGCTATAACGCCTGGAAACCATGAAAAAAAAGCAATGTTTGTAAACAGTGGGGCAGAAGCTGTTGAAAATGCCATTAAAATAGCAAGGGCGGCAACCGGCAGACAGGGGATAGTCAGCTTCGAGTCCGGTTATCATGGCAGAACTCTCCTAACAATGTCACTTACCAGTAAAGTGAAGCCTTATAAATATGAATTCGGTCCTTTTGCTCCTGAAATATACAAAGTTCCTTTTCCAAATACATACAATGGAATCCTGAATGTGTCGGAATCAGAAGCTGCAGAAGAATATCTGAAGTATTTTGAACGTTTCTTTATCTCTGAAGTTGATCCTTCCGATATTGCTGCAATTATTTTGGAACCTGTGCAGGGCGAAGGCGGTTTCAATATACCTCCCAAAGGTTATTGGAAAGGCCTGAGAAAGTTATGTGATAAGCACGGCATTCTTCTTATTGCTGATGAAGTTCAAACCGGTTTTGCACGTACCGGTAAAATGTTTGCCGTTGAACACTTTGAGGTTGTTCCGGACATCATTACCCTTGCAAAGACAATTGCTTCCGGTATGCCTTTGAGCGCAGTTGTTGGCAATAAGAAAATAATGGATGCAATAGGCCCCGGACGCATCGGAGGAACATTTGGAGGCAATCCGGTGGCATGTGAGGCTGCTCTTGCCACTATTAACTATATTGAAGAAAACAACCTCACTAAAAAGTCTGAAGAGATCGGTAACTTAATTGTTGAGAAGTTAAAAAAATTACAACAGAGATACTCTGAAATAGGTGATGTTAGGAATTTAGGGGCAATGATAGGTATAGAGTTTGTTAAAGATCCTGAAAAAAAATCTCCTAATAAAGAAGTTGTCGGAAAAATTATTACGGAATGTTTAAAGAATGGTTTGATAATAATTAGTGCCGGAATTTACGGTAACGTAATAAGATTCCTTCCCCCGCTGGTTTTAACCGAAGATCAACTGAAGCAGGGAATCAGTATTTTCGAAGAAGCTGTCCATAAAATTTTAGGGGAAAAATAATATGAATATCTTTTTCAAAAAATACCTTTATATAAATCTGAACGATGAAATTTATGAAGAATTTTCTATAGATGAAGAGATATTAAGAAGTTATGGCGGCGGAAAAGGGTTAGGTACTTATCTCCTTTACAACTTGAACCCCGTAGGAGTGGATCCTTTTGATTCGGATAATCATATTATTATCAATACCGGACCGGCTGATGATTTGAAGGTGTGGGGTTCTTCAAGGTTTGGAATCTACACAAAAAGTCCTTTGACGAATTGTTATCTCGACTCAACCTCGGGCGGTCATTTGTCCAAATATATTTCAAGAACAGGTTATGATGCAATTGTAATAAAAGGTAAGAGTCAGAGTCCGGTTTGGCTTGAAATAACTGATGAAAATATCGGGTTTCACGATGCAAGCGATTTATGGGGCAAGGATACTTATATTTCTGAAGACACTTTAAAAAGTAAGGCCGGCAGTGATAAGTGCGGAGCCATTGTTATAGGACCTGCCGGTGAAAACCTATGCAAGTTTAGTTTGATAGAAAATGACTATTGGAGAAGTTTGGGCAGAGGCGGTGCTGGTGCAGTTATGGGAAGTAAAAAAATAAAGGGCGTAGTTTTTTATGGTAATCAAAGAAGACAAGCTGGAAACCAGGAAAAAATCGACGAACTGTACTCTTATTACAGGCAAAAAAGCAAGACAGATGAAACAGTACTTAAATACAGGAAATACGGTACACCTGCTGGGGTTAAACTGTTAAATGACAAGGGAGCGTTTCCAACTAAATATTGGCACAAAGGTGTTTTTGAAAAGAATGAAAATATTACTGCTGAAAAAATGCAGGAAGTCTTGGATGTAAAACCCAAGGCCTGTGAGAAATGTTTCATAGCCTGCGGGAAATTGAGCAAAACAAAAGAAGGAAGCAAATACCCGGGGTTAGTTGTCGAGGGGCCGGAATATGAAACAATTTATGCTTTAGGTGGTTTGTGCTGCATAGACGATATTGAAGACATTTTATATTTAAATGATTTGTGTGACAGGTACGGTATAGACACAATTACTGCAGGAAACATTATTGCCTTTGCTATGGAAGCGTCCTCTTTAGGCAAGACTAAAGAAAAATATGAGTACGGTAACACAAAGCATGCAGCTGATTTAATTGAAAAGATTGTATTTAAGAAAGGCATCGGGGAGGTATTGAGTGAAGGAATTGTTTTTGCATCTAAATATTTTGGATTAGAAGATTTGGCGATTCATAATAAAGGACTTGAGCCGGCCGGCTACGATCCAAGGATGCTGCCGGGGACTGCTCTGGGATATGCCGTTTCGATGAGGGGCGGTTGTCACTTAAGAAGCGGATTTTACAAAGCTGAACTTTCAAATTACTCAAAACCTGAGGATCTTGATGATAAAGCCTATCATGTAGCTGACTGGGAAGACAGGTTTTGTGTTCAGGATACCCTGATAATTTGCCGGTTTTTCAGAGATCTCTATTGGTGGGATGAAACAGTTGAACTTTTCAGAGTTATTTATGGAGATGAATCGATTTCCAAAGAAGAGCTGAAAGATATGTCAAAACGGATTCATGCGTTGGCCAAAAAATTTAATATTAGAGAAAATCCAGATAATATTGATAGCTTGGATAAGCTTCCCAAACGCTTGTTCAAAGAAAAGTTGGAGAATGGCAGTGTTATGAATCAGAACGTTTTCGATAAATTGAAAAGTGAATATTACAAATTAAGAGGCTGGGATGAAAGGGGCATTCCAGTTGATAATTTGTAATCAATTCCGTTTTGCGGAAAATAATATAAAGGGAGAGATGTATGAGAAATTCAAAAAAGGTTTTAGCGGTTTTTGTATCAATCCTTACATTATGTATGTTCGGATCAGCATTTGCAGCAAGCAATACGGTTAAGATCGGGAATATAATTCCTCTTTCCGGCCCGTCTGCCTCGGTAGGCATTCAAGGTAAACAGGCCAGGGAAATGGCTGTTAGAGAAATTAATGCTGCAGGAGGTATTAAGTCTCTGGGCGGTGCCAAACTGGAACTCATTTTTGCTGACAGTAAAAGTGAGCCGACCACAGGTGTAACGGAGGCTGAGCGCCTTATTAATTCTGAAAATGTGGATATATTAACAGGCTGCTGGAATTCTGCCGTTACTTATCCCACATCTCAGGTCGCTGAAAGGTACAAAATCCCTTTTATTGTACCGGTGTCCGTCAGGGATACTATTACGGAGAGAGGTTTTGAATATATTTTCCGTATTGCAGCAAAAGATTCATGGTGGGTACGTGACCAATTTTCTTTTTTGGATGATATGCAAAAAGAATTTGATGTTGATGTAAAAAGAGTGGCTTTTGTTTATGAGAACGGTGACTGGGGAACAGGGTTCGCTGAAAAATGGCGTAAACTTGCTGAAGACAGAGGATACGATATCGTTTTGGATGAGCCTTACCCAAGTACAGCCAGTGATTTAACCCCGGTTGTAATTAAGCTGAAGCGTGTAAATCCTGATGTAGTATTTCTGGTTTCCAATGCTTCTGATGCTATTCTATTGACCAATACCATTGCTGAAATGGATGTGAATCCTAAAGCAATTATAACAAGTGGCGGCGGTCATGCTGACCCTTCTTTTCTTGAAGCAACCGGCAAAAACTCCGAATACATGTTTGATATAGTTGAGTGGGAAACAGATCTTAACAGACCCGGTTTAAAGGAGACAAATGCCAAGTTTAAGAAAGAATACGGGCAGAACCTGACTGGTGAAGCTGTTGATGCCTATATTTCAATGTATCTTATTAAAGAAGCACTGGAAAAAGCCGGTACAACAAATCCTCAAAAACTCAAAGATGTGCTAAGAGATATCAATTATTGTGACGGAAAAGCGAAAATGTTGGCCTATGACTGTATAAATTTTGATGAAAGCGGCCAAAATCAAAACGCTATGCCGGTCATTGTGCAAGTCAGAGAAAGAAATGGAGAAATGAAAAGGCTGACAGTGTGGCCTAAAAATGTCAGGCATGAGGGATACACACCCGTTTTTCCGCAGCCTGCAAAATAACTGAAAATAACGGCAGGAATAGATTTTCCTGCCGTTTCTTGTAAACAAGGAGCATTGTCATGATTAGTTATGTTGAAGCATTACTTAACGGTATACTTATGGGTTCCATATATGGATTAGCTGCAGTGGGTTTAACACTTATTTTCGGTGTCATGAAAGTCATAAACTTTGCCCATGGCTCTGTTTTGATGGTCGGTATGTTTGCAGCTTATTGGTTTGTTAAGCTTACCGGAGTAAATCCATACTTATCACTTTTTGTTGTTGTGCCTTTCATGTTTTTTTTCGGTTACTTTTTGCAACAATTTGTTATTAAACCGACATTTGAGGCAGAAAAAAATGTCAGAGAACCCATAACCGTTATTATAGTTACAACCGGTGTATGGTATATTCTTGATAATTTGGCTCTGTTGCTTTTCGGGGCTGAGTACCGTGTAGTTAAAACAAGTGTTACCGGTAATATCGTTGAAATCTTTAATATGTACTTTTTATTGCCCAAAATTATTGGTTTTGGGGTAACAGTTTTAGTAGGAATTTATTTCTTTTGGTTTCTGAAATATTCAAAAATGGGCAAAGCAATAAGAGCTACCAGTCTGGACAGGGAAGCTGCGTCTCTTATGGGTATCAAACAATCAAAAATTTATAACATTTCTTTTGGGCTGGGATGTGCACTTTGTGGTGTTGCAGGCTGTATTTTGGTGCCTTTTTATTATGTATATCCGACTGTTGGCGTTACTTTTGATATTAAGTCGTTCATAATAGTTGTTTTGGGAGGACTGGGAAGTATAAGCGGAGCAATTCTCGGCGGAATAATCGTGGGCGTTATTGAAACTTTAGGGGCGCAATTTATGGCGGCTACATGGACAGAACTGTTAGTGTATATAGTATTTTTGATTGTTTTATTTGTAAGACCGTCCGGTCTTTTTGGGCTTAAGCAGGATTTTTAATTTGGAGTCAGGAGTGTAAAATGTTTAAACTTTTAATAAATCAGAAACCAATTATTAAAATTATGGCATTAACTATTTTGGTTATAGTTTTTGTTCTGCCTTTGTTTATAAGTAGTCCAACAGTAATGCAAATCTTAATTTTAATTGTTTTTTATGCATATTTAACATCCTGCTGGAATTTTGTAGGAGGGTTTGCAGGAGTTTTGCCATTGGGGCATGCGGCTTTTGTTGGCATCGGTGCATATACTTCCACCGCTCTGTATTTAACATATGGTTTGAGTCCTTGGTTCGGTATGATTTTCGGAGGAATTGTGGCAGCTATTGCGGGGATTATAATAGGTCTGCCGACATTAAGGCTAAGAGGGGCATATTTTGCCTTGGCTACAATTGCAGTCGGTGAAGGAATGCGCGTGCTGTTTGAAAATATTGAAAGAATAGGTCCTTTTGAAATAAGAGGTCCGAAAGGTTTGTTGATAAATTTGGTTAGCGGCAATTCATTTTCTCATTTTCAGTTTTCAAGCAAATATCCATATTTTTATATCATATTGATAATGCTTATTTTTGTATTACTTTTAACTTATATCATGATGAATTCAAAAGTTGGATATTATTTAGCTGCAGCCGGAGAGGACCCTGAAGCATCAGAGTCATTAGGTATAAAGGTTTCGAGATACAAACTCATTGCAATGATATTAAGTTGTTTTTTCACAGCACTTGGAGGAACATTTTACGCACAGTTGATGTTGTATTTTTATCCAAAATCAATTTTTGGGCTTAATCTTTCTTTTGAAATAGCTTTTATTGCCCTTATTGGCGGACGCGGAACAATTTTAGGTCCTGTATTGGGTGCACTTTTGCTAAGACCTATTGGTGAAATAACGAGAATTTACCTTTCAAGCTCTCTGCCCGGTTTACATCTTATAATATATGGGCTGATTTTAGTTATCGTTATGCGTTATCAACCCAGGGGTATAATAGAGCCTATTTCTAAGCTTATAAAAAAGTACATAATTGATCCATTTGATAAAACACAATCTGGAGACAAAGAAAGTACTTTCATTGATAATAAATAAGGAGTTTACGATGGGACTGCTTAAGATAAAGGATTTGACAAAAAAGTTCGGCGGGTTAGTTGCAGTTAATTCTGTAAATATGGAAATAAATGAGAAGCAAATTGTCGGGATAATTGGCCCTAACGGAGCAGGAAAGACAACATTGTTTAATTGTATTGCCGGGGCATTACCCCCGAGTTCCGGTAGTATATTGTTTGATAATAAAGAGACAGGAGGGAAGAAGCCTTTTGAAATATGCCAGTCAGGCATATCCCGGACGTTTCAGGTGGTAAAACCTTTTAGATCGAAAACAGTCCTTTACAACACAATGGTAGGAGCTTTTGCTCAGACAAATTTTTTGCATGAAGCAGAAAAAATCGCTCTGGATGTGTTAAAATTTCTTAATCTTTATGACAAAAAGGATATTCTTGCAAAAAACTTAACACTTCCGGAGCTAAAAAGACTTGAATTATGCCGCTCTTTAGCCACAGATCCTAAGATCCTTTTGCTGGATGAGGTTATGGCAGGCCTCAGACCTTCAGAAGTAGCTCAAATGCTGCCGATTATAAAAAAGATAAACAATTCGGGAATTACGATAATAATTGTCGAGCATATAATGCAAGTGATAATGAATTTATCGGAAAATATCTATGTTATGAATTTCGGTAAAATTATAGCTGAAGGAGAACCGCATTTAATTGCTGCAGATGAAGAGGTTATAAAAGCTTATTTAGGAGATGAATATGTCGCTGCTAAAAGTTGATAATATAAATGTATCATACGGAGAAATACAGGTAGTTTTTGATTTATCGCTTCAAATAAAAGAAGGTGAGATTATAAGTATTATCGGTGCTAACGGCGCCGGTAAGTCCACGTTGTTAAAGACTATCTCAGGAATGTTGGAACCAATTGCTGGTACTATTGAATTTGACAATGAGATAATCAGTAAGCTGGAACCTCACGAAATAGTGGAAAAAGGGCTTATTCATGTACCTGAAGGCAGGAGGCTTTTTTCTTTAATGAGTGTATATGAAAATTTGGAGATAGGCGCATACAGTAAGAATGCGGAAAAACATTTTAAAGATAGCATCGAGGAAGTATTTAAACTGTTCCCGAGATTACAGGAACGAAAGAAACAATTAGCTGTTACTTTGAGCGGAGGAGAACAACAGATGGTTGCTATCGGAAGGGGTATTATGGGATATCCAAAATTAATGATGCTGGATGAGCCGTCTCTGGGATTGGCACCATTGTTAAAAAAAGACATATTTACTACAATCAGTAAGATTTCCAAAGAATACGGAACGACAATACTTCTTGTTGAGCAGGATGTTATTAACTCATTAGCAATCAGTGACAGAGCATATGTAATGGAGCACGGTCAGTTTGTAATTGAAGGCTCACCCGATGATTTGATGGATAATCCTGAAATTAAGAAAGCATATCTGGGACTGTAGAATTGTGATTTTAAAGAGTCTTAGAGTAATATTCCCAAGATAAAAATAAAAAGGTTGTATTTGATGAGAAGGCAAGAAAAAGAAATTAAATCAAAATCAGAAATAGAAAATATTATTTCTAAACCAGATGTATGCCGTTTAGCTCTATCTATCAATAATATCCCATATATTGTTCCTGTGTCTTTTGGGTATAAAGATAACTCAATATTTATTCATAGTGCTGCTGAAGGCAAAAAAATAGAAATATTAAGGGAAAATAACAATGTGTGCTTAGAGTTTGATACGGATACGGAGATAATTAAAGGTGAGATTGCATGCAAATGGAGTATGAGGTATCGCAGTGTGATAGCTTTTGGTAAAGCTTATTTTGTTGAGGAAAAGGTTAAGAAGCGCAAGGCACTTGAGATCATAATGAACCATTACACAAAGGAAAGCAGTGGAATTGAGTTCTCTGAAGAAGCTTTAAATAAAACAGCCGTGATTGAAATTATCCTGACTTCTATGTTTGGAAAACAGTCTGGATTTTGAATAAAGTTTTTGAGGTGCCGTAAAATCCGCCTTTTTTGTCTCTATAGCTGTTGTGTAAAACCTTTACAGATTTGCTGTTATATTTTGTTTATAGTTAGTTTTGTCACACGCCCCGGGAGCATGTACCAAAAGCTTTATGCTGCCAATTTAACGAAAAAATATTGCACTAAAGCTAAGGTCTTCTTTTATCCATAAAATAAAGTTTTAGCTTATCTCTGAGTATTAATATAAACCTTGTCTGGAAAATAAACCGTCCATAATCTTTAGGAGTTTGGCTCCTGTAAGAATTTCAAAAAACAGTACTTGTCGATTCTTTTATCGATGATAAAATTTCAACTGATTCCAGTTTGTCTAAATTGGAAGCTGTCAAAGATATGGTAATTTGTATGATGCTGTAAAAAAATGAGAGGGCGCAAATAAAGCTAAACGCTTGACTTTGACTAAAAACTCAAGATATTATAAAATTATAGAATTAAACTATGTGTTGTATTATGGTTTTCGGGGAATAAAACTAACTACGGAGGGCTATGGTGAAAGATAGAATATTGTCAGTTGCCCATTTGTCGGATCTCCATGTCGGTGGACATTCTTGGCATATATGGGAGGCACTTACAAGGAAACTCATATCATTGAATCCAGATCTTTACGTGATATCTGGAGACATATCGGAATCTAACGAAGAATATTCACTTCAGTTCGTACTTAGTTGGCTTAAGGGTGCCATCAGTCCATTCGACACAAACAAAGCATTTGGCCTGCGACTTGGAGAGAACTTTTCGAATAAAGTCATAATAATACCGGGCAATCACGATTACTACACTTCGAATGGATCTCCTTTCCAATTGCCGAAAGGAGATCCAAAGGTCAATTACTATAACGTTTTCAAAAGACACAAACTACCCAGATGGCACTTCTGCTCTAACGGGAAAGATGTATCCGCATATATTATCGCATTAGAATCGCCAGGAGAAAAGAGCATAGCCAACGGCTACGTTGAAAAAAACGATTTGGAATTGGTTCGCAAATGGACAGATCAAGGTCGTCACGGAAACCTGAAAAAAGACGGCCTGTTTCTCGGTATTGATGGTCTTAATAGTGAAGAAGAGGCAGCTAATTTGTTCAACAGAAGCTACAAGATTATAGTATTACACCATTTTTTATATCTACCTAAAGCATACGGAAAACAGCCCTTTATGAGCTTAACTAATGCCCATGAGGTATTGGGTCAAATTGTTTCAGACGACTTTGATATGGTGCTTGCCGGACACGACCACCATGACGTCTTTAGCAGCCAAAAATACCAAGACTTACTTGATCACAGAGCAATTCGCCGTTTTGCAAGAATGTATTGTGTAAGGCAACTTGGAATAAAAAGGCCACCTGTTTACCACATAGACAAAAATAATAATAAATTACTGCCAAAAACATTGCGCATTGCGATTGAATACGTCAAGAGCAAAGCGGAGGGAATGGATGATGTAGCCGCTACAAAATTCTATCGATTCAAAGGCATTACGCTCGCTGAGCGGTCTATTAAGAAGGGTTATAAAGAATTTTTGAAGGTGGATCTATCGGACAGCCAAGTACGTAAAACTCTAGATGAAATAGCTGGAGTTGTTAATGACGAAATACGTAGTGTGCTAAAGAATCGAAAACTCATTAATTCTGTGGCGGCAACTGCAACAAAAAAGAATTCCAGAGAAAATGGGTTCTATATCTATCAAATTGACGGAAGTCGCAATATACAGTGTCACTCATATTATTACAATATTGACTCAAAAGAGTTCGAAAATAACGGAGTAGAGTCATGTTCATTAAGTCGTCCTTTAGATTTATTCGACACTCATGCATATGAAAAGCTTAAAAAAGCAAAACTTATAAACTAAACACTGAACAGTTCTAAATACGAAAAAGCTACTTTACAATACCGGCGTCCAACAACATAATTCGGATAACTTACATGCTTTGCATTCCGGCAACCCACACACATAAAAGGAGAAAGTTGTAAGAGGAAGCAAGAGCATCAAAGCGCTCGTCGAAAAAACTAAAAAGGACTTCACTACATTAAAAGCGAACTATGAGTCTTCCTTATAACATTAGAGAGTTTCTGAGGAACTAAAAATAGATTTAAAATATATTTTCGAAAACTTGCGCTCATGCTTAGATTATTTACTCATGACATTCATAAGAAGTGTGTGGGTGGCATTCCTTCGGACAGACTATATTTCCCGATTTGCCAAACAAATCACATAAAAAGAGAAAAGTAGACTTCTTAAAAAGATTCTTTATAAAACCTATGCGTAGAATATTATATATGTTTAAAGAGATAAAAGTTTCCTGTTTATCATTAACAAACGAATATAATGTTTGTGTATCACTTGCATATAAGGCAATAAAATTAATAAAAAGAAGTTTTCGTTGACATACAGGGATTGTGAAAATAAGATTTATTATGTGCAAAATTGATTTTCATACTTGGATAGAAAATGGCCGATGTTCATAATAATAAAACGCGTAGTTATAATATGAGTCAAATTAGATCAAAAAACACTAAGCCTGAAATGATAGTGAGAAAATACTTACATAGCCAAGGTTTTCGATATCGCTTGCATGACAAAAAGCTTCCGGGGAAACCAGACATAGTACTTCCTAAGTATAATTCAGTAATTTTTGTGCATGGATGTTTCTGGCATGGACATTATGAGTGCAAATATTTTGTAATACCTAAAACCAGAACAGAGTGGTGGCTGAAAAAAATAAATAGAAACAAACAGTTGGACTTAGAAAATACCAATAAGCTTAAAGCGGATCGCTGGAATATAATTACAATCTTTGAATGTGAGCTTAAAGATGGAAAAAGCGAACAGACTCTTACAAGGATAAAGAAACAGCTAAGAAGCAGATGAAAATACCTATAATTGATATATTTGCCGGACCAGGCGGACTTGGTGAAGGGTTTAGTGCGTTTGTAAATCCAGAAAATCATAAGAGACAATTTAAAATAGCTCTTTCGATTGAGAAAGATACTTATGCACATCAGACCCTGAAATTAAGAAGTTTTTTCCGCCAGTTTGCGCCAGAACAGGTTCCGTTAGAATACTATGAGTGTATCAAAGAACGTATTACTCTCTCTGAACTATACGTTAGATGGCCGCTTCAAGCTAAAAAAGCTAATGCAGAAGCTTTGTTGGCTGAACTTGGAGAGGGAAAAGAAGCGGTATCTAATTCTATTGTTGATAAAAAGATTCAAAGCGCTCTGAATAAGGAAAAAGACTGGGTCCTGATTGGTGGCCCTCCATGTCAGGCATATTCAGTTGTCGGACGATCAAGAAGAAGGGAAAAAGTCCTTGATGAGAAGAAAGATGAGCGTGTAGCTTTATATAAGCAGTATCTAAGAATTTTAGGAGTTCATAAACCTGCAGTTTTTGTAATGGAAAATGTAAAAGGTTTATTGTCAGCAAAGACCTTGAGAAGTCCTCTATTTTCCAAAATACTTGCTGATCTTTCAGCTCCTGGAAGTGCGTATTTGTCTGATTGCAAGAACAAAGATATAAAATTGAATAGCCCGGGTTATCGTATTTATTCTTTGGTTGCTGAGCCAACTGATTTTGATTCAAAGGGTAATCCTATTTTTTGTCCTCAAGATTTCGTTATACGTTCTGAGAAGTTTGGTGTCCCACAGACACGTCATAGGGTTATTCTTCTTGGGATACGCAAGGATATTGAATTTTCACCTAAAACTCTTAAGCCTAGCAGTGAAGTGTCAATTTCATCCGTTTTATCCGATTTGCCTGAAATAAGAAGCAGGCTTTCCAAAACGGCAGATAACAATTTAGCCTGGAAATCTGCAATAAATGATATTTTGGAAAAAGGTATATTAGTTGATATTGATAAATCTGTTAAAGAAGAAATATTAAAACAGCTGAATAAAATATCTGCTTCTGAAAAGAAACCAGGTGGAGAATATTTGACTTACAAACAAACATCAACCCCATATTATCCAGAATGGTATTTGGATCCTAGAATTGAAGGAGTTTGTAACCACTCTTCCAGAGGTCATATGAAAAGCGATTTAACTCGTTATTTATTTGCTTCCTGTTTTGCTAAAGTAAAAAAACGCTCTCCCAAATTAGAAGACTTTCCTCAAGCTTTGCTTCCAGCCCATAAAAATATAAATGACGGAATTGAAAATAAAAAATTTGCAGACAGATTTCGGGTTCAACTATGGAATAAACCATGTAAAACAGTTACAAGCCATATTTCCAAAGATGGTCATTATTACATCCACCCTGACCCTGCTCAGTGCAGGAGTTTTACAGTCAGAGAAGCTGCAAGGATTCAGACATTTCCGGATAACTATTACTTCTGCGGTCCAAGAACTTCACAGTTTGTTCAGGTGGGAAACGCTGTACCACCACTTTTAGCAAATCAAATTGCTGAAATTGTATTCGAAATATTTAAATCAATTTATGCAAAACGGTTCGTTAAAGAAACTTATCAAATCCCGGAATTGGTAAAATAATGGAAAATTACAATAACATTGGATTTAAGCCAACAGCAAGAATTATTCTCCAGCTCGGTGATCAGCTTATTCGGAGTGAGAATATTGCTGTGCTTGAAATTATTAAAAATTCATATGATGCATGTGCAAGAAAAGTTACAATTAGCATGAAGAATCTGGACAGTCCTGAATTAGGTTCCATAGTAATTGAGGATGACGGTTTTGGAATGAATTACAATCATTTTAAGGATATTTGGCTTGTACCAGGCACAACATTTAAAAAAAATCAGATTGAATCTGAAGATTTTATTAGCCCATGTAAACGAATTCCACTCGGGGAAAAGGGTATTGGGAGGTTCGGTGCCCATAAACTTGGAGAAGAAATTGAAGTAGTTTCTAGGAAAAAGGATGAAAAAGAAGCGGTACTTAAGATAGATTGGAAAGATTTCGATAATGATGACATGTTGGAAAATGTTCCCATTAATATTTCAGAAAGAGATCCTGAGGTGTTTAAAGATGGAAATTACGGCACAAAAATAGTAATACATAAGTTAAAAAACAAATGGACACGTGGTGCCATTAGAAGTCTTTATACTGCTATTAATTCACTGAACTCTCCGTTTGAATCAAATAATTCTTTCAGGGTTTTTTTTAAAATTGATAAACCAGAGTGGTTAAGAGGTTTGTTATCTTTTGACGAAATCAAGGATAATTCTTTATTCAGTGCAGAAGCGGAACTTGAAGGTAACCAGATTGTTAACTTTAAGTATGAGTTCACACCTTGGGCAACTCTTAAAAAATTAAAAGGGCGAATATATAAACCGGAAAATCCCGTTGTTATGAGGCAAAAGGAGTATGATGAAGTAGAAAAAAAACAAGTGTTTAAAGATATTGACCTTTCTGCTTATGATATCGGTCGTATAAAGCTGAAGATGCTCATTTTTGACTTGGACACCAATTTGATGTCTCTTTCAGGAATTCAGGATAAAAGAGGGTTTCAAAGTTACTTAAAAGATAATGGAGGTGTTCGTGTTTACAGGGATGGGGTTCGTGTATATGATTATGGCGAGCCTGGCAATGATTGGTTAAATCTTGACCTTGAGCGTGTCAACCTACCTTCTGCAAAAATTAGTAACAATATAGTTATAGGAGCAATCTATTTGGACAGACTGGCAAGTAAGGATCTTATAGAAAAAACCAATCGTGAAGGTTTTATAGAGAATAATGCATTTCGGGTTTTTTATAGTGCTATAAGATTTGCAATTAACCAAGTCGTTACTCAAAGAAATATTGATAAGGAGAAACTAAGAAGCCACTATGGGAAAAATCTTCCAAAAGAACCGGTTGTCGGTACATTAAGTCTACTTCGGGAAAGAATTAGTTCTGCACAATTAAAGGATCCTAAATTAGTGAAAGATATTCTGAAAATGCTCTCAGAGATTGAAAGTGATTATAAAACAATTAGTGAAATCTACATTAGGAGTGCTAGTGCTGGTTTGGGATTGAGTATTGTCATCCACGAAATAGAAAAAATAATTTCAGAATTGCTAAAAGTAGTAGATGAAACCAAATCATATGATCGAATTAAATTGTTAACCAAACGTCTCGGAGAGTTGATTCAAGGATACAGTGCCCTGATAAAAAAAAGGTATAAAAAAACTCACGACCTTAAGCAAGTAATAAAAGATGCTCTCTGGAATATTGACTTTAGACTCAGATCTCACAATATCGAGATGATTACGGGCTTTGATAAAGTAAAAGATTTTGAGAGTAATGTAAGATGCTCTGATAACCTTATAATTGGAACAATCATTAATATAATCGATAATTCAATTTGGTGGTTGAATTACGGAAAGGTGCAGAATAAAAAGCTTTGGGTTGAAATTAGTGATGAGTATCCTGAGCATATAACTATTTTAATAGCTGATAACGGACCAGGTTTTACATTACCTCCGGAAGATGTGATAAAGCCTTTCATTTCAAGTAAAGAAGGAGGAATTGGTATAGGTTTGCATTTAGCTTCCGAAATAATGAATAGCCATGGCGGGAATCTTTTGTTTCCTGAATCTGATTATTTCAGTATACCAGAGGAATTTAAATCAGGAGCAATAGTGGGTTTAGCTTTTAAAATAAAAAAAAACTGAGGTTATAATGATTTTACCGAAGAATGGTTCAGTGATTGTAATCGATGATGACCCTAATCAGGCAATGCCAATAATTGATTTGCTGGCAAAAAAAGGTATCGCAACCTTATATTTTAAGGGTAGTAGAGAGGAATATATCCCTGAAAAACAGCTTGATAACGTTCGTCTTGCCATAGTTGACCTTCAGTTAATTGAGAGTACCAGCGATGAACATACTATATCAACAATTCTAATTAATGTATTAAAAAATATTATTGCACCCAATAATGGTCCTTATATGTTACTGATATGGAGCTTGAAAGATTATTCGCTTGGTGAAGAGTTTAAAAAAAAGATTAATAATCCTTCCCACGGTATTGTCCCTATTTGTATCGCCAGTTTGGAAAAGTCTGAATGTATAATTATGAAAGAACCGGAATGGATAGAAGAATCTGCAAATCAAGTTATTGATGATATTGAATCTCAATTTGATAAAGACGATCTTGATGTAATAAAGAAAAGTATTATTAGTAATTTTCAGGAAGATGTAGAATATGAAAGTAAGACAGACGCATTCGAAAAAATTGAAAATAGCCTTGAAAATGAACTTAAAGAAGCTGGGGTATTCCATTTGTTTGTTATTTGGGAAAACCTAGTTAGAAAGGCTGGGTATCAAACAGTGAACGCTATATCATCCACAATTGAGTACTCAGACCTGTGGGAAGCTAACATGAGAGACGTACTCAAAAGAATGGCAAAAGCAAGAACAGGGCAAAACACTCTTTCTGATGAACTATTCATGAAAGCTGCTCTGTCAATTCTGTCTGGATCATTTTCAGAGGAACTCGAATATGCAATCCGGAAGCTTGATTTCCCGGATTATATCAAACTTGATTCTCCATTCTCGATTGCTAAAAAGTTAAATTATGACACCTATCAAATCAGTGTAAATATAGATAGTAATAGTCGGCTAAAAGGTACTTTGTTTAAAAATAATAATAAATTTAATGGATTGGAAAATATTAAGCTGGATGATTTCAGTCAGAAAATTACACTTCCAGATGATAACGAAGAAAAACAAATTTTTACCAGCCTTGCTGAAGTATATAGTGACATACCCTCCTTAATAAATACAAAACTTCATATTGAATTAGAGCCTAGCGAAGGTCATATGCCCGGGAACGTTTATATGATTGATGTTTTAGAAGAAAGAAAAAAGAAACTTCTTCCAACTTATTTTGAAAATATTCCTGATAAAATTTCAGATTTTCATTTCGTAGAACTGGAAGTTTCTCCAATTTGCGATTATGCTCAAAATAAATGGAAGAAGTCAAGATTAATTTCAGGGCTCGTTTTTCCTGTTGGTACAAAAACTAAATCAGGACCATTTTATAAAGGAGCACCTGTAGTTTTTATAAATAATAAGAAGTATGATATTATATTCAATTACCTTTTATTCAAAGCATTGGACATTCCTGAGGCAGAAAACAGAGGGAAGTTTTGGTTCAGAATAAAAAGAGAATTGTTGCAGGATATGATAGTAGGCCTTTCATATCAAGTGAACAGGCCAGGAATAACAGCTGTATTCTAATTTACTCCAGAGAAAATTCCACATTTAAAATAATCAGTTAGAAAAAGTGATTTTCGTTACAAAAAGTAAAAACTTTGGGTATAATTATATGTTTTAAAGAATAAGGGGGTAGCTATGAGGGTTTTGGCTGTATTTGTTTTATTATTTGCCTTCGTTTCGACAAATGTTTATTCAAGAGAGTTTTTTGTTGGAAGGAATGGTGAAGTGAGGGTTAAAAATTTTGATGCAAAGATTACCCAAGATTCCAGGAGCAAAATATTTCATTTATCTGCAGAAGTTGATGGAGGAAACAAGTGTTCAAAAGGCCAGTTGTTTATCGTTTATAGCCTTAATAAAAATACATC